>NZ_SOGD01000019.1:0-119232 GCF_004402345.1 Cryobacterium sp. TMT2-15-1
CGGGGCTGCCGGCTGGGCCGCCTGGGCCGGGGTGACCGGCCGTGACGCGGGCTGCTGTGCTGCGGGCTGGGGCGCGGGCTGCCGGGGCGTGCTCTTGCCGCCCGCGGCCTTCTGGGCGTCGGCTGCGGTCTTTTGGGCGGCCGCCGCCTGCGACCGGGCGAGGGCCTCCGTCGCCGCATCGGCATCCTGACCGGCTCGGTAGGCGCGTTCGGCCTCGGCCGTGGTGTCCTTCAACAGGGCCAGCTGCGCGAACAGCTCGGTGGAGCGCCGTTGCTCGGTCTCGTAGGCCGTCGCGGCGGCCTGCGCGGCCACATTCGCCGCCTCGTACCTGGCCAGCGATTCCGCGCTGAGCCGGGTGCGTTCCTCGGCAGCGGATGCCGCCTGCTCCCCGAGCGACTCGGAGGTGTTCTTATCCTGCAGCGCTTCGCGGTAGATCGTGTCCGACTGCTCACTCAGCTTGCTCGCGGTGCCGAGCCGCCCAAGCAACTCATCGGAGTTGTCGCCGTTGAGAAACAGGCTCAGCGACAGATCCTGGGCGCCGGTCTTCGCCAGGTGGGCTGCGATCAGGCCAGCCCGCAGCTTCGAGGTCGCGGCACGGGCCTCCGCCGTCTGGGCCTGCTTCGCCAGGCTCGCTTCACGGGCCGTGGCCGCTTCGAGGTCGTCCAGCGCGACCCGGTAGGCCTCCGCCGCGATCAGCGAGGCTTTGGTGGCCGCCGTCGCCGAAACCTGCAGGCCCTGGAGAAGCTCGGTGATCGATTCGATCTCGGCCTGCTTGGTTGCTTCGCTGAGCTTGGCCTTCGCCACCTCGTCCCAGCTGGGGTAGCCGGGCTCGGCGAACGCCGCCGGCGCCGCGACGCCCACGGATGCCGAGACCGCTCCGAGGGCGACCGCCGCGAACAGACGGGAGGGCTTCTTGCGCCACCCCCGTCGGTCGGTGTCCCTAGCCAAGGGACGCGCCCCGGTCCGACATGAACGGAACCGGGTTGATCTGGCTGCCGTTGGTGCGCACCTCGAAGTGGAGGTGGCAGCCGCTGGCCGCACCGGTCTCCCCAACGCTGGCAATGTTCTCCCCCGCGGAGACGCTCTCGCCGTTGGAGACGAAAATGCCGCCCGAGCGAATATGGGCATACCCGGTGGAGATGCCGTTCGCGTGCTGGATCAAAATGAAGTTGCCGTAGGTTCCGTAGAGACCGGCGTAGACGACGGTGCCGCTGCTGGCCGCGTAGATTCCCGAGCCGCAGCCGGCGCCGAGGTCCGTGCCGCTGTGGAAGCCCTTGCTGCAGCCGTCGTTGCCGCAGATCTGCGCACGCGGGCCGTAGCCGTCCGTGATTCGCCCGCCGGAGGGGACCGCCCAGCCACCGCCGCCGACGGAGCCGCCGGAGCTGCTGGACGAGCCTCCCCCGTTGCTCGGCCTCGCGGCCGCTGCAGCCGCGGCCGCTGCGGCCGCCCGCGCGCTGGCCGCAGCGCGCTCGACGCGCACCCGTTCCGCTTCGATGGCGGCCAGTCGCGCCCGCTCGACCACGCCGGCCTCGTAGCCGGCCGACGTGGTTGCCTGCGCATCCTGCATGAACGCCAGCTGGGCGTCGAGTTCGACTCTCTTCGCCTCCGATTCGGCCAGGGCATTGGCGGCCGCCTGCGCGGCGGCCTGCGCGGCGACGAGCGCTTCCTCCGCCGCGATGCGGAGCTTCTCGCGCTCGGCTTGGGCGACCTTGGCCTGGTCACCCAGAGACTCGGCCACGTTGGTGGCGGTCTGCGCCTGCTCGTAGACGCTGCTGCTGCGTTCGACGAGCTTACTCATGCTGCCGAGCTTGGACAGGAGCGCATCGGCGTCTTCGCCGCGCCCCTCGCCGTCGAGAAAGAGGTTCACGCTCAGGTCGGTGCCGCCGGTGCGGTAGAGCTGGGCGGCAAGTTGGCCGGCCTGGCGAGTCGCGGTCGCCGCCACCGCGGAGCTTGCAGCGGACTGCGCCTCGAGGTCGGCGGCGCGCCGGCTGGCCTCGTCGAACTTCTCTTGCGCCGCCTGCAGTTCCGCTCCGCGGGCCTCGGACTCGGCTTGGGTCTGCGCCACCTGGGTCTGCAGGTCGGCGATCAGACCCTGGATCTGGCTGACCTGCGCCGAGGCGGCGGCCGTGTTGGACTTGGCGTTCTGCACGTCCTGCCACGTTGGATAGTCGATGGCCTGGGCCGGGCCGGCCGGACCGATGAGGGAGATAAAGAGGGAGAGGGCAGCGACGAAACCGGTCGCCAGGCTGACACGGTAGCGGCGACTGCGCCTGCTGCCCGCGGATCCGTCACCCCCCTTTCCCGCTCGTGCTTCCCGGCTGAAGAGAACTGCCGTGCGCTTCATTACTCCCCGATCGGGCTCGTTACACACATCTGCTACTGCTTGAGAACGGCTCAGAGTAACAACTACAGGGCAAAATCACCCCCCTTGAATCTAGCGGCCCGTCAAGCGAAACCGGGGAAATTCACGGGCTCAATGCCTGCGACACCCCCGGGAGGAACACTTTTTGCTCTCGATTTGAGATTCCCGGGCGGTAGACAGTATGCTTATGCGTCGGAAGCCATGAGGTCTATGGCGTCTCGGCCCCATCGTTTAGCGGCCTAGGACGGCGCCCTTTCACGGCGTTAACACGGGTTCGAATCCCGTTGGGGCTACGCATCCTGCCGGTCTGGGATGTGCAAGAATAAGAAAGTACGAAAACAGCTAGACAAAGTTCCACTCTCGTTAGTTCTTCTTACGAGGCCCTGTAGCGCAGTTGGTTAGCGCGCCGCCCTGTCACGGCGGAGGTCGCCGGTTCAAGTCCGGTCAGGGTCGCACAGGCAACAAGCCCTTTCGGAAGAAAGGGTTTTTTTCCTTGGAGCGGCTTTTCGAAGCCACTTCTGGCCCTGTAGCTCAGTTGGTAGAGCGTTCGACTGAAAATCGAAAGGTCACCGGATCGACGCCGGTCGGGGCCACTGAAATCCTCGTAAGGCTCTACTTACGGGGATTTCTTTATTTGTGCGTGAGTTTTTCAGTCGGCCACCCCGCATAAACTCCGCACATTCAGATCAAGCCCCCAAGTTGCTGCCCCATCACTTCAGCAGCCCGCTTCGACCCCTTAATCGTGTTCATGTAGACGTCTTGAGTCATGGACGGGTTTTCGTGACCGAGGTAGTCGGCAATCTCAGTGGCTGACAACCCCGCGTTGTCGAGGATCGTCGCCACGGTCTTGCGAAATGAATGCGTGGAAAGTGCCGGATAACCAAGCACATCACGCCGGTCGCGAATCTCGCGCTGAGTGTTCGACGGATCGCGTAGGCGCATCAACGGCGTCGGAAATAGCAGCGTCGTGAACTCCCGCAGTACTTCGTGACGGCGGCGGAGCAGCTCCATCGTCTGCGCCGGCAGGGGCGTGATGCGTGCTGACTTCTCGGTCTTGGGGAAGTTCTGCCGCACAACGCCCTGGCCCTTCACCCGAACGTTGATGGCCTCAACGGTGGCCGTGCCGGCTTGAAAATCCACTGAGGCCACATCGAGGGCGCAGGCCTCCGCAACTCGCCAGCCTGACGAAAGCATGAACTCGATCAACCCGACAGTGTCCCACCTCGTCAAGTCTGCATCGGCTCGGACATGGGCGGAGAACGCGGGCAGTTCGTCAAGAGGGATGGCTGCACTGCCTCGCCTCTTTCCCCTGCTTCGGGAGATTCGCTCACGTACGGGGTTCTTGTCTATGGCCCCGTTGACTACAGCCATGGCCATCATTCCGCTCAGTGTCGAGCGGCAGTTTTTAGCAGCGCCAGCCCCGCTCTCTTTCTCGATGCGGTTGAGGAACGGCTGCAGACGCTCCGGCTTGGCCTCAGCGACCGTGAGGTCACCGATCTTCGGGATTATGTGGGCCGACACCGCATAGCCGGACGTTTCCAAGGTGCCTTCGGATCGCCCCACATCACGTTTGGCGTCCAGGAACATCTGCGCGAGGACGCGCAAGGAGGTGGTCGGCTTCAACTCGCCGCCCCAATCCGCTTCAATGGTCGTGATCGCTTGTTTCAGCGAAGAGGTCGCCTTTGCCCTACTTGCACCGTACTTTTCAACTTGGCGGGCCCTCCCATCACTGAATCGGTAGCGGGTGCGTGCGCGCCATTTCCCGGGCTGGACTTCACTCGTATTAATGGTGCCGTACGTTCCAATTCCCATCCTTTGTCTGGCCATCAGCGCACCTCCTCCATAGACCCACGGATCTCGTCAACGAGCACGCGAGTTGCACGGCCGCGCGTCTGCGGCGTGCTGTCAGTGCCGGCACGCCGCGACGACTCTTCTTCGCGCGAACGCGCCCAGAGGTCGAGAGCTAGCTGCCGGAGTTGGGCGATGCTTATGCCGAGTTTCTTGGCTGCGCGTTCCTCTGCCAGGCTGCCTGCATCGTCCTTGGCGGGGTTCCTTGTCGCCGGCTCAGGGGGCATCTGGGACTGGTCGAGGAGCTGAGCGACTTGGTCGGCCATCTCGGCACGCGTCGCCTCTCGACCGCGCATCTCGCGCATCTTGCGCAGAACCTCGGCCTCGAGCTCCTCGTCCACCTCGTGGTCGTCCTCGGCACCGACGCGCTCGACGGAGCGCATGGTCACCTCAGCGCCCTTCAACACTCCAGCGACCCACGAGCGCTTCACAGGGTGCTGGCCGCCGGATACCAGAGAGAACGTGGCCCGGTCGCCGTGTTACGAATTGGTAACAGGCCAATAAATAGGTTGTTCTCTCTTGCGCGCATTCTGTTCGTAAGGTTTACTAACAAACATGACAGCCATCGGCGCCCCGCAGATGATCCAGGACCGAGCCCTTCGCCCAACGGCGAAGGGCTTGCCGGAGCACATCCGTCTGAACAACCGCACCTTGGTTCTGCAGACGCTGTACCGCACCGGACTGCAGAGCCGCGCCGATCTGGCCCGCGAGACGGGCCTCACCCGGGTGACGGTGTCCGACCTGATCAGCGAGCTGATGGGGGAAAATCTGGTCGTCGAACTCGGCCAGCGCCAGGAACCCCGCCCCGGCAAGCCGGCCACGCTGCTGGACATCAACCGGGTCGCCTTCCAGATCGTCACGCTGGACCTCTCCGGTCACACGCGGTTGCGGGGTGCGGTGCTCAGCCTCGACGGCGCGGTGATGTCGAGCTCCGGACTCGACTTGTCTGGAGCGCGCGGCGAAGCAGCCTTCGACAAGGTCGCCGAGTTGCTGTTCGAGGTGATCGCCAGTGCCACCGCCCCGATCCTCGGTGTCGGGATCGGTTCCCCCGGCATCGTCGACCGGGCTGGTGTTGTGCGCAATGCGCCCAACCTCGGCTGGCGCGACGAGCCGCTTCAGACCCGCCTGCAAGATATCACCGGCCTGCCCGTGCGGGTTGTCAACGATGCGAACGCCGCGGTGCTCGCCGAACACAGCTTCGGCGGCGCCGATCACGACCTGCTGCTGGTCAAGGTCGGTCACGGTGTCGGCGCCGGCCTACTGATCGGCGGTCGGGCCATCTTCGGTGAGCGCTTCGCCGCCGGAGAGATCGGCCACGTCGTCGTCGGCACCGACGACGGCCCGATCTGCGTTTGCGGAAAATCCGGCTGCCTCGAGGCCTGGCTGTCGGTGCCGCGACTGACCAGTGCCATCCGGGACGCCACGGCCGCTGCCGCCACCGCGACGGATGCTGAGCTGGCCACCCACCAGATTCTTACCGAGGCAGGCCGCCGCCTCGGCATCATCCTCGCTCCGGTCGTCGGTGCCCTCAACCTGCTCGAGATCGTGCTGAGCGGACCACCCGAACTTCTCGATGGTCCGCTCTCCACAGCCACCGCCCAGACCATCCTGTCGAGAACGATGGCCACCGAAACCGGCGATCTCACTCTGCGAATGACCGCGCAAGGACAGGACATCGTTCTGCGCGGCGCGGCCGTCATGGTTCTCTCCGCACAACTCGGGGTTTCCTAACCGAATCCTCACCCCCGCACCAACGATGTGGCGCCCGCCCACGTCGGCAATCCACGAAAGGAAGATCTCATGAAGAGAAAGCTTGCATCTCTCGCCGCGCTGGCCACAGCCTCAGCCCTCGTGCTGGCCGGATGCTCGTCCAACGCCGATGGGGGCGCTGATGCCTCTGCCGACAACAGCGGCAAGACCATTACCCTGTGGCTCGCCGGCAGTGACACTCCCGATGAATTGCGTGAGTATCTCAAGACCGAATTTAACAAAGAGACTGGCGCCACGCTGAACATCCAGCAACAGGACTGGGGAGACCTTGTCACCAAGCTGACCACTTCACTACCGGACGCCAACAACACACCGGACGTGACCGAGCTGGGCAACACCCAGTCGTCGACCTTCACCAACGTTGGTGCGTTCCTGAACATCACCGACATGTACGACGAGCTCGGCGGCAGCAAACTTCTGCAGTCCTTCGTCGACGCCGGAATGGTGGGCGATAAAAACTACTCGTTGCCCTACTACTTCGGCTCCCGGGCCGTGTTCACCCGCTCCGACGTTTGGGCCGCTGCCGGAGTCGAGCAGCCCAAGACCCTCGACGAGTTCAACGCCGGTGTCGCCGCGATCAACGCAGCCAACCCGCTAAACATCCCGGATTTCTCCGGTTTCTACCTCGGCGGGCAAGACTGGCGTAACGGCATCTCCTGGATCTTCGCCAACGACGGCGAGCTCGCCACCGTCAAAGACGGCAAGTGGACCTCTACGCTCGCGTCGGAGAACACTCTGAAGGGCCTCGAACAGCTGCAGCAGCTGTACAAGTCCGCCTCCAACGCGCCCAATGACGCCAAGGACTCCAACCAGTACATCTACCTAAACGACAGCGACGAGATCAAGGATGCAGAGGGTGCCGTCACGGCAAGCACCTCGCTGTCCGCGGCCTCGATCATGGCGCCCACCTGGGCGCACTGGTCGATCGGAACACTCGGCACCGACGACGCCGGCAAGGCCACCCGTACTTGGGACGACACCAAGAACGCCGTCTTCGCCCTCCCAGGCAACGACGGCAAGCCCGCCCCGGTCTTCGCCGGTGGTTCTAACATCGGCATCTCAGCGAAGAGCAAGAACCCGGAACTAGCTAAGAAACTGATGAAGATCATCTTCTCCAAGGACTACCAGGCCATGCTCGGCACGAACGGCCTTGGCCCGGCGAATAGCGACCATGTGGACTCTCTCGGCGACGACCAGTTCGCCAAGGCCCTGATCGCGTCGGCCTCGAACTCGAAGCTCACCCCTGCAGCACCCGGCTGGGCCACGGTGGAAGGTTCACTCGTGATGGAGGAATTCTTCAACAAGATCGAAGCCTCGACCGACCTCAAGGCCCTCGCGCAGGAGTATGACAAGAAGCTCACTCCGATGCTAAACGGCGAGTAACCACGCGGCCCGGCAGGCTCGACCATTCACACTCGTCGAGCCTGTCGGCTCCCCGACCGCCTGCACCAAGACACCAGAACAACGAAAGGAGGCTCGGCGTGACCACAAAGAACCTAGTATTGGCCCAGGCCGATCCGCCTCGCCCCGCCAGGCCCCACAAGAAGGGCAGATTAACGCCGTACGTGCTGGTCATTCCGGCCTGCGCCATCCTGATCCTGGCGCTCGGCTATCCGCTGGTCTGGCAGTTCACCACCTCGATGCAGAAGTTCGGCCTCGCCCAGCAGTTCGGCCAGCCACCGGAGTTCGTCTGGTTCGACAACTACGTGACTTTGTTCACCGACCCGTACATGTGGGCCGTTGTCGCCCGGTCGCTGGCCTTCTGCCTAATCACCGCCGGAGTCACCATGGCCATCGGCACGCTGATGGCACTCCTCATGAACGCCGTGCACAACGCGGTGCGCATCACCCTGCAGATCTCCCTGCTGCTGGCCTGGGCGATGCCGGTCGTCGCGGCGATGACGGTCTGGAACTGGCTCATCGACTGGCGCCGCGGCGTGCTGAACTCGGTCTTGAGCGGAATGGGCCTGGACTTCCAGAACCACAACTGGCTGGCCAACCCGCTGTCCTTCTTCCTCATTGCGATGGTCATCGTGGTCTGGATGAGCGTGCCGTTCGTGGCCTTCTCCATCTACGCCGGCCTCACCCAGGTATCCACAGAGGTGCTCGAAGCCGCCCAACTCGACGGAGCCAGGCTGTCCCAGCGGCTCCGATTCATCATCGTTCCGATCATCCGGCCGGTGCTGGCCATCATCCTGCTGCTGCAGGTGATCTGGGACCTGCGGGTATTCACCCAGATCCGGCTGCTGCAGGATGCCGGATCGATCGCCTCGGAGACCAACCTGCTCGGTACCTATATCTACCAACTCGGCGTCGGCTCCAGTGACTTCGCGATGGCCAGCGCCGTCTCGATCTTCGTGCTCGTTCTAACCGTCGCGCTCAGCTGGTTCTACGTGCGCAGCATGCTCAAGGAGGACGAATCATGACCTCGACGGTCCAATCCACCGGAGCGGCCGCCGTGCCGAGCGGTACCCGACCTCAGCGCACCGCTCCTCCGGTGCGGCGGCAGCGCGTCGGCAGCGGAAACCGCAGCTTCCGACCCGGCCGGATTGTGCTCGGCGTCGTGGGTATCGTGGTCTCGCTGATCTGGGTCTTCCCGGTCTACTGGATGCTCAACTCCGCTCTACTGCCCAATGTGGTGCTGCAAAGTACCACCCCCACCTGGCTGCCGTTCGGCGGCTCCTTCGACAACTTCATCGCAGTCTTTTCGGGCGGCACGTTCCTGCCTGCCCTGGGCATGAGCACGGCCATCGCCATCATCACCGTAGTGTTCTGTCTGTTGTTCGCGTTCCTCGGGGCGCTGGCTATCAGTCGGTTCAGGTTCCGCGGCCGCAAGGCGTTCGTCCTGGCCGTGCTGCTCATCCAGATGCTGCCCGCAGAGGGACTCTTCATCGCCCAGTACAAGCTGATGGGCAGCCTGAATATGCTCAACTCGATCCTGGGTGTAAGCATCATCTACATCGCCGCCGTCGTTCCCTTCACCATCTGGATGCTGCGCGGTTTCGTCGCGGGTGTGCCGGCCGACCTTGAGGAGGCGGCCATGATCGACGGATTGAGCCGCACCCAAGCTTTCATGCGCATCACCTTCCCGCTGCTGGCGCCCGGGCTGGTCGCATCCGGCGTCTACGCGTTCCTGCAGGCTTGGAATGAGTTCACGGTGGCCCTGGTGCTGTTGCAAGACAACTCCAGCCAGACTCTTCCGCTCTGGCTGCGCGGCTTCATCCAGGCCAGCGCCAGCCGGGCCACCGACTGGGGCCAAGTGATGGCGGCCTCGACCCTGGTGGCCATCCCGGTGATCATTTTCTTCCTCTTCGTGCAGGGCAGGATGACCAGCGGACTGGTCAGCGGGGCGGTTAAGGGATGAGCGCAAACGAGACCGAGACCGAGACCACCAACACACTGCTGCGCCGAAACATCAGGGCCACCCTGATGCCGGGCTTCGTCGGCACCGTGCTGCCGGACTGGCTGGAGCTGCGCCTGCAGGACGGGCTCGGTGCCGTGTGCCTGTTCGGGCAGAACATTGTCTCGATCACGCAGGTGAAGGCCCTGACCGACGCGATTCGCGCCGCGAACCCGCTCGCGGTCATCGCGATCGACGAGGAGGGTGGTGACGTCACCCGGCTCTACTTCTCCTCAGGCTCGCCGTATCCCGGCAATGCCATCCTCGGCCGCATTGACGATGTCGACTGCACCGAGGAGGTCGGCCGGCTGGTCGGCTGGGAGCTGCGCAAGGCCGGCTGCACGCTCACCTTCGCGCCGGACACCGACATCAATTCCAACCCCGACAACCCAGTGATCGGCGTGCGGAGCTTCGGTACCGACCCGGCCAGGGTGGGCCTACACTCCGCCGCCTGGGTGCGCGGGGTGCAATCCACCGGCGTCGCCGCGTGCCCCAAGCACTTCCCGGGTCACGGTGACACCGCCCGGGACTCCCATCTCGCCATGCCCGTCGTCGATGTGCCCCTCGCGACCCTGCGCGAGCGGGAGCTGGTGCCCTTCCGGGCCGTGATCGCCGCGGGAGCGAAAACCATCATGACCTCGCACATCCTGCTCCCCCGGATCGACCCCGAGAACCCGGCAACGCTCTCGGCCGCGGTGCTCAACGGGTTGCTGCGCATCGAGCTGGGTTTCGAGGGGGTCATCGTCAGCGATGCCCTGGACATGAAGGGAGCCAGTGGCACCCTCGGCATACCGGGGGCCGCAGCATCCGCCCTCGCCGCCGGGTGCGACCTTCTCTGTATCGGCACCGAGAACACCGCAGAGCAGCTCGACCAGATCGAGGCCGCCGTGGTCGTCGCCGTCGGGGCCGGAACAATCGACCACGGCCGTCTTGCCGACGCCGCCGGTCGGGTTCACCGCCTGGCCGCCGGAACCATCGACGAGTTGCAGAACACTACAGTCCCGGCTGCCGCGCTGGCCATGTCAGAGCCGAGCTTCGATACCGGGCGCATTTTGGACTCCTTCGCCCTGAATGACTATGCGAAGAAGTGGCTCGCGTCGACGCCGGAGACCTTCACGGTAGTGCGACTGGACACCGTGACGAATATCGCCGTGGGCGGTGCGCCCTGGGGTCCCTTCGCCGAGGTGCACGCCAACCCGGACTCAGACCTAGCAGCGCTTTGGCGGGCCAAGCTCGTTTTCGAGCGGGCCGCAGACGACGGTTCAGAGCTCGTGCTCCCCGCGGCAGCGCCGGTCATTGTGATCGGAAAGGACAACCACCGACATCCATTCAGTCGCGACCTGGTCGATGCGCTGCGGGCCGGGCGCCGTGATGTGCTCGTCGTCGACATGGGCTGGCCATCTGACGACCTCCGGTACGCGGACATCGCGACCTACGGCGCGTCCAGGCTGGCGGGGCGGGCGCTGCTCGAACTGCTGGCATGCCGCCGCGCTGCTGCGGTCTAGCTCACCAGAGCGCGGGCGCGCAGGGCGCCACCGAGCAGGCCGGCGTTCTCGCCGATCGAGGCCGGCACGATCAGGGGCCGGCGGTGAAAGCTCAGCAGGGTAGTCATTCGCTCACGCAGGGGCACGAACAGCGTCTCTCCAGCCTGCGCCAGCCCACCGCCGATCACCACGGCTTCCGGGGCGAGAACGGCGGCAAGCTGGGCGATGCTGAGGGCGAGCGCGTCGAGTGCCTCGCTCCACACAGCTGTCGCTGCCACGTCGCCGGCCTCGGCGAGGGCCAGCACTTCCCGCGCACCGCGCAAGCGAGCGCCCGTGCGCTGCTCATAGCGACGCACGATGGCGCCGGCCGAGGCAATGGTCTCCAAGCAGCCCCGGGAGCCGCATCCGCACAGCGGACCGGCGGGATCGATGATGGCATGGCCGATCTCGCCGGCGTAGCCGCCGCCGGTGTGCGCGTGGCCATCGATGAAAAGCGATCCGGCGATACCGGTGCCGATGACCAACACGACTACGTTGCGGAACGGGCGGGCAGCACCGAGCCTGAACTCCGCTTCCCCAGCGGCACGCACATCGTGCGTGAACGTGGTGGGAAGGTGAATAAGTTCTTCGGTGAGTTCTTTGAAAGGAACGTTCGACCAGTGCAGGTTCGTGGACAGGACCCCGATACCGGCGTCATCGTCAACCACGCCCGGAACAAGCAGCCCCAGCGCGCGGGGACGGACCGCCGGGAACGTCGCGGCGAACTGCAGCCGGAGTTCCTCCACCCGGTGAATCACCGAAAGGGCCGTGCCTCCCCCGTCGCGTGGAGTCGGAGTGCGACTGAGACCGAGCATCCGGCCCGATTCGTCAAAGAGAGCGGCCTTAGTGTCGGTGCCGCCGACATCGACGGCGATCACGGCCTCGCCGTTGCCGAGGGGAAGCGCCTGGTCGACCATCAAAGCGAGGGTCACGGCAAGAGAGCGACTAGGCGCGTCACCGAGGTGCGAGCGCGGCCATGAGGTTTGGTGTGGACGGTCATGGCGGTCTCCTCAGCGGTGGGCGAGTGTGGCAAGGCAAGAAACCGGCCAAGAGTGCGTAAGTGCTGATCGTCAACTGCCTGTGAGGAGATTATCCCACGAGCCGAGCATGTTTGTAAAGAATGGTAACAATTCTCACGACTCGTTCCCAAACAGCACTCGTTCCCAAACAGCACTTGGAAACTAAGGCAGGACACGACTCATGCCCCTGATCGTGCCTACAGCTCAGGCACCCACCGGCGTTGGTCCGTCTCGCGACGCGTGCGGTGCTCTTGATCACGACGGTGCACGGCATAAGAATCAACCCGAGCACGACCAAAACAAAGACGACCACAACGCCGATCCACCACACATCGGAGGTATTCATTCGTGCTCCATATTTCATAACGCAAGCGCCGACGGTCCAGATGGCTGCCCTGGAAATGCACTACGCATGGCAGCCACCGAGTGCACCCGCCGCAGATGTGCACACAGGAGATTGGTCCCATAGTGATTGCGAAAACGAGAGGACCATGAGCGGAAGGGACAAGATCGAGAATGAAAATGGAAAAAGTCATCAGGATGACGAAGGAAGCGGTGGGTGCTGCCACGAGCAACGAGAAGCTCCAAGCCGAAGGCAAGACCGGTCACAAAATCCGAGCCAAAGCAAGCAGGAAAGATAGTCGCTTTTTCAAGAATGATCATGGGAGCGCGCCAGAACTAGGCGACTCCTCGGGAGGTCGCAGCGGACAAGGCGTCACTCTAAACGTTAGGCTTCCCAACAGAACCCCTGAGATCGGAGGACCAGCATGAATGGTGATGGCACACAGAATGAACCGATCCAAGACCAGCATTCTCAATCGGACGAGGACAAGGTGGCGGGGATTCTCGCACAGGAGGAAGCTGACCTCGCCGGCCACAGCGAACACCAAGTCCTCGACGCGCTGCGTGAACGATTCGCAGATGCTGGACACACTGTGAGCGAAGAAGCACTCCAAGACCATGCGCGTCGAATCGCCGGTCTCGACCCGAACGATTTCTCCAGCAAGACACGATGACTTCCTAGCGACGATGCAGCGCCACCATCGCGGAGGCCGACAGGTTCTGCGTGAGCACTCAGGAACGGCGTAGGAACCGAATCAGAACCGCGTACCCAGGCCAGCGACATACAATTGCGTCGCCGCTGACGGCCGAGCACCCCTCGACATGTGCGAGCCCTCAGCGCGCCGGCGTCGGGATCTGGACGGGGCAGCCTGGGTGCGAGCCTCCGCCGCCACCCCACTCTCGGCCAGCGGATACGGCTTACTGCCCATCGAGGTGGCTTCCAGTCGGCGGTGTTCCAACTGCGATGCTCACAGATCCGCGCTGGAGCTGCACGAACATCGCAGCTGCGCGATCGACTCATCAGCGAACATGCACGGATCTCAGAACAAGTCGACGCCTTGCGCGTAACGCTGGCATCCCTGGGCACCGTCGTGGGCGCACTGAGAACTAACGACTCGTCCAACTGATTCCATTACTGTGCCCGCAAGCGGAACGATAAGGCCACAACGGGTCGAATTGGCCGGGCTCGGATACCGGGATCAATCAATCACCCACGCATGTCACCCAACGTCCAGCCTGCAGAGTCGCCGTGACTCGAAGTCCTGCGCCGAGTACGTTCAGATCGGCGCGGTTGCCGGCCGCGAGGCGGCCCCGGTCCACGAGCCCGATCATGTCGGCGGGATTCTGGGTGGCCGCCCGCACGGCGACCTCCGTCGGCACGCCTGCCGTGTGCACGGCGTAGCGCACAGCATCGCTGAGGGTGAGCACGCTGCCAGCGATTGTGCCGTCCGCGAGGCGCGCTTGGCCACTGGAGACTCGCACGTCGAGGGCGCCGAGTTTATAGTCTCCCTCGTCCGCACCGGCGGCGGCCATGGCATCCGTCACAAGAACGGGACGCGAGGGGCTTTCGATGATGAAACGCACGATGTCCGGGTGCAGGTGCACCCCGTCGGCAATGAGCTCGGCGAACACCGCGGGGTCCTCGAGCAGGGCGAGCGCGGGCCCGGGCAAGCGGTGGTGGATCTGCCGCATCGCGTTGAACACGTGGGTGCCGGCCGTGGCCCCCGCGGCGATCGCCTGCCGGGTCATGTCGTAGTTCGCATCGGTGTGCCCGACCGCGGCCACGGCCCCGAAGCCGACTATCTGGCGCACGGCGGCGAGGCCGCCCTCCAGCTCGGGAGCGATTGTGACCATCCGCACGGTGCCACGGCCCGCGTGCATGAGCCGATCGACGCTCTCGGCATCCGGCACGCGCAAGAGGTTCTCGTCGTGGGCGCCGCGGTGGACCGGGCTCAGCCAAGGGCCCTCCAAGTGGATACCGGCCAGCACACCCGTCGCGACCAGCCCCGCCAGCGCGGATATGGTTTGATCGAACTCGTCGATCGGGCCAGTGACGAGGCTAGCCAACATCGTGGTCGTGCCGTGGGCGCGGTGGGTCGCTGTTATCCGTGCCACAGCTACGGCCGTATCCGCGTCGTTGAAGCTGCTGCCACCTCCGCCGTGGGTGTGGATGTCGACTTAGCCGGCGGCCAAGGTGCTGTCCGGAAAACTGAAGTCAGCCTCCCTGGGCGGCCCACCCGAACCGCAGCCGACGATCCGGTCAGCCGAGATGTCTACCCAGCCCGGCGAGTACACCGCATCCGGGGCGATCACCGTCCCGCCAGAGATCAGCATCGGCACCGCCCGGTCTACACCGCCCGCAATCAGCGTGTCGGAAAGCTCGGCCGGGGCCACTCCAGTCGTGGGGGAGGTGAACGGGGTCATGAAGGCTCCAAGAACTCAGGTATATGGTTCGGGCTCGAAGCTAGTAGACGGGCCCAGACAAGGTTCAGTGCGGGTGGAAACGTAAGGACCTAGATCCCCGGAAAGGGCTTGTGGGCCCAGGCGTACCGGTAGTAGTCCAGGCTTTCCAGCTTCGAGGCCGCGGCCTCGTCCACGATCACGGTCACGTGCGGATGCAGCTGGATCACAGAACCCGGCTTGCTTGAGCTGACCGGACCCTCGATAGCAGCCGCAATGGCGTCCGCCTTCTCTGTCCCGAAGGCCAACAGTATGAGGTGCCGCGCGCGGCGAATGGTGCCTAGGCCCTGCGTCATGCAGTGGATCGGCACCTCGTCGATCGAGGGGAAGAAGCGGGCATTGTCGATGCGCGTCTTCTCGGTCAGGGTCTTGATGCGGGTCAGGGAAGCGAACGATGAGCCGGGCTCGTTGAAGCCAACGTGACCTGTGCGGCCAATACTAAGGATCTGCACGTCGACGCCGCCGGCGGCGACTATGGCGGCTTCGTAGTCGAGGCCCGCCGTGCGGATGGCGGCCGGGTCACCGTTGGGAACCTGGATGTTCGCGGGGTTGAGTCCCAGCGGCACGACGGCGTCACGTGCAATGACCGAGCGATAGCTTTCGGGATGGGCGAAGGGTAGGCCGACGTATTCGTCGAGGGCGAAGCCGCGCACCCGGGACACGTCGATCGGGTCTGCATCGAAGGACGCGGCCAGCGCGGCGTAGACCGAGAGTGGCGTCGAGCCGGTCGCGAGGCCGAGCACGGCCTCGGGCTTTCGCAGGATCAATGAACGAATGGATTCTGCCGCGAGCGTCCCCGCCTCGGCTTTACTATCAACGAAAACAACTTCAGCCATCGCGTACTCCAGGTTCGAATTGCGGGCGTTTCGGTCAGTGCCGGCGTCCGAGGGTGAGGGCGGGCGAATTCAGGTCCCACGGGCGGACCCGGAGGTTGAGTTATCTAGTGCTTCCGGCCGTGGCTAGTTCGGTGACGTCCTCCTCCACGAGATCGGTCTCGGCCGAGGGTTCACTGTTCAGAGAGGCAAGGCTGTCACGGGTGAATCCGAAGAACCAGGTTGCAACGAAGCCAACGACGTAGGCGACGAGCAAGCCACAGGCGTAACCAAGAGCGGCGATTCCCTGGCCGTGATTTCCGGCAAGCAACGGGAAGAGTGAAAGGTCGCTCGCACCGATCGCAACCGAGCCGATCGTGTATCCGAGCTGGTCGGAGAGGCCGATGACCGCGCCGCCAAAGGCACCGCCAACACATGCCATCAGGAACGGGCGGCCGAGTGGAAGAGTGACGCCGTAGATAAGCGGCTCGCCGACACCGAGGAACCCGGCGGGCAAGGCGGACTTGATGATCTTCCTGATGCCGGTATTCCGGCGAAGCCGAAAGTAGACCGCGATCGCAGCACCAATTTGTCCCGCGCCGCCCATTGCGAGCACGGGAAGGAGGATGGTGTACCCGTTTTGCTCGATCAAGGTCGCATGGATGGGCGTCAGGGTCTGGTGCAGGCCGGTCATGACAAGTGGCAGAAATGCACCGCCGAGAATGAAGCCGGCACCGATACCTGCGTTGCTGAGCAGCCATGTCGCGCCTTCACCGATAAAGACCGAGAGTCGGCCGGCGATCGGCATCAGGAAAAACAGGGTCGCGAGGCCGGAGACGAGGATGGTCACGGTCGGAACCACAATAAGCGCGAGGACCTCAGGTGCCCAGCGGCGCGCCCACCGTTCCACGTAGGCGGCCAAGATCGCCGCGCCCAGCGCACCAAGGACACCGCCCTGCCCCGGAGCGAGCACCTGCCCAAACACTGTGACATTCGCGACGGCTGGAGCGACGATGATCGCACCGACAACACCGCCAAGAATCGGTGTGCCGCCGAATTCCTTGGCCGCGTTCATACCGACGAATACCGAGAGCAGCGCGAAGAATCCGGATGACATGACGGCGAAGAGCGGCGTTATTGCCGCCAGCCAGGGTACGCCCCCGCCCGCCGCGAGGTTCGTCAGAGTGCCATTGATACCAGCAATCAGACCACAGCCGATCAGCGCCGGAATAAGTGGAACGAAGATGTTCGAGATGCGGCGCAGGGCGTTCTTGACCGGGGTGTTGTTGCGCTCAGAATTGCGTTGCCTAATCGCGGCCCCGGCCGAAGCCAGCTCCTCGGCGGAGTTCCCGGACGGCGAGTGACTCGCCGTCAGTGTCTTGGCTGCGCGGGCGAGTGCCGCATTGAGGTCGTTTGCGACCTTGTCGACCAGCCCGGGGCCCAGGACGATCTGGCAGTTCAGTCCAGGTATATACGCGAGCACCTTGTCGGTTTCGCGGATTGACTGCGCGTTGATTGGGCGGAGATCGCGCACGCCGATTCGGAGTCGGGTCATGCAGTTTTCGACGTCGACGATGTTGTCGGCGCCACCCAAAGCGGCGAGGAGTCGCTCCGCGATTTGTTGTGAATCAGTCATGGTTTTATCCTTCTCAGCGGTGAGTGAATTTTGGGCGCGTCGGGACCAGCGCGTGGTTTAGTGGGTCGACGGGTCGATTGCGGCTCGGACGTGGCCGCCCGAGAGTCGAAGTCGCTCGGTGGCTTCCTCGGGACCCAGCTCGGCAAGCAGCATCACCACGGCCGTTTTCGCATGCCCGCCCGCCGAATCAATTGCTGCGGCCGAGGTATCGGTATCGGCGCCCGTGGCGGCGCTCACGATGCGCCGCGCGCGATCAACAAGCTTCGCGTTTGTGGGCTGAACATCAACCATGAGGTTCTGAAAGACCTTGCCGGTGCGGATCATGCTCGCGGTCGACAGCATGTTGCAGACCAGCTTTTGTGCCGACCCGGCCTTGAGACGGGTCGAACCGGTCAAAATCTCGGGCCCGGTATTGACCTCAATTGCCACGTCCGCATGGGCGCTTATCACCGAGCCAATGTTGCAGGAGAGCGACACTGTCGATGCCCCGATCTCTCGGGCATAGTCAAGGCCGCCGATGACGTAAGGAGTTCGCCCGCTGGCCGCGACGCCGACGACGACATCGGCGGCGCCCAGATCCACACTGAGCAGGTCGGCGATGGCGAGGTGAGGGTCGTCTTCTGCACCTTCGACCGCGCGGAGGAAGGCCATCTCGCCTCCCGCAATCAGGCCCAGCACTTCGCCAGGGTCGGTACCAAATGTCGGTGGACATTCGACGGCGTCGAGAATACCGAGTCGGCCGCTCGTCCCGGCCCCGATGTAGATCAATCGGCCACCGCGATGGCGAGCCGCGACGATCGCGTTTACAGCGAGCTCGATCTCGGGAAGCGCAACGCCCACAGCGAGCGGCACGGTGCGGTCTTCGTCGTTCATGACCGCCAAGAGGTTGGCGACGGACATCGTGTCGAGGTCGCCGGTGCGCTCATTGGCGGTCTCGGTGGTCAGTGCTGCGAGCATCATGCGTGGGGATCCTTCACATCGGCACGCATGCTTCGCTTTGCGCGGTGCGCGAGTGCGTCATGGGTGCGTTGCAGGGCCGAGCGGGCGCTCGGCAGAGACTGGGCGACGCCAATGAAGATGCCGTCGACGATAAGGAGCTGTCCGGTCCGGCTGGCCATCGCCGCCGACCGGAACCCGAACTCTCGTCCGGCAGTCGCGAGAACATGATCGGCGATCCGAGCGAGTGTTGACCGTTGTGCGCCTGTGATTGCCACTGTTGCTGCCCCGAGAGACCTGGCGAGTGCCAGTGGTTCGACCGCGCCCGGGTTCTCACCAGAGTGGGAGACACCGATCGCAACATCAAGCGGGCCGAGCAGGCTCGCACTCACCATCGCGGCGTCGTACTCGGTGTGCGCATGACAGGTCAGACCGATGCGGCCGAGCTTCTGGGCAAGGTCCGTTGCGACGAGCCCGGAGGCGCCAATGCCATGCACCGTGATGTGTCGTGCAGTGCTAACGAGGGCGATGACCTTCTCGAGCTCGACCGGATCGACGAGCTCGGCGGTTGCGCGTACCTGCTCGGCCTCAAACGATGCAAGCTTGGCAAGGGCCACAGCAACTGAGTCACCGTCGACGATATCCGCGCCGAGCGGGACGGTGGCCTCACCACTCACAGAACCAGTATGCGCGGCTAGGGCCAGGCGCAACTGGGGGTAGCCGCCGAATCCGAGACTCCGGGCCGCGCGAACCACTGTCGCCGTGCTGGTCTCGGCGCGTGCAGCAAGCAGGTTTACCGAAAGGGCGGCTACCGCCGCCGGGTCGGACGCGACAATGCGGACGATGCTGGCTTGGGCCGGGGAAAGAGTCGGCAGCACTGCACGGATGCGAGCCGCCAAGTCTATGGGGATCGGCGGGTTCGGGCCGGTGGCATCCTGTAAGACGACCATGAACTTCCTTCCGCTAATCGCAAGCACTGAACATCAGTGTGTCATGAAGTACCAACAGTATTGCAGATCTATGTCAACTATTTTCACATATGGGTGAAATTGTCCGCATGGGTAATGTCTGAATTCCTCCGCGGTCGAACGACACCCGAGAGCCACGGCGTCCATTTTCGCAAAAGGACTCGGCCCTTTCTCTACCTGATCCGCATGAAGGCTCACGTGGACGGACGAGGCGTTGACCTACACGGTTCCCACGAGGACGAATTTACGGTCACGACTTCGCTCGTCCGATCCGAGTTCTACCACTCGCGGCCGTCGTCGCTCATGCGCTGGCCCTCGTACGGTTTCGGCTCGTCGCACTGGGTGGCCTGACGGGCCTTCACAATGAGGCCGGCGGCACGCTGCGCGCTTCGCCGCCCGCATCGCGTCGAGCGCGGTGACCGGGGTCACGTCCCGCTGAGTGGTGGAGTTTCTCGACACTGTGCGGGTCAGTGGTTCCACTTTAGGCGGCGGCGAGTTCGGGGAGTATCACCGCCTCGTCGATGACCTCGATGGGGTTGTTCATGGTGGCCAGCTCGAGCATTGATGCTTCGGAGAAGTAGCGTCGTTCTCCGGCCTCCCACTCGTCGTGTTGCTCTATCAACACCGACCCGGCCAGGCGCAACAGAGCTGCAGCGTTGGGGAAAACGCCGACGACGTCGGTGCGGCGTTTGATCTCTTTGTTGACCCGTTCGAGCGGGTTGGTCGACCAGATCTGTCGCCAGTGCCGCCGCGGAAACCCGGCGAAGGCGAGTAGGTCGGGTTGCGCGTCGACGAGCATGGCAGCGACCTTCGGGTGCGATCGGCCGAGCATGGTCGTGACTTCTCGGAACTGCTTCTCGACGCGATCGCGGTCCGGCTGGGCGAAGATGGTGCGGATGATCGAGGCGACCATCTCCTGGGATTCCTTCGGCACCACGGCGAGGACGTTGCGCATGAAGTGCACCCGGCAGCGCTGCCAGCCGGCGCCCTGGAACACGGTCCCGATGGCCTTCTTCAGGCCGGTGTGAGCGTCAGACATGACCAGCTTGACCCCGTCGAGACCGCGAGTCTTCAACGACCGCAAGAAGCTGGTCCAGAAGCCCTCGTTCTCGCTGTCACCAACGTCGAAACCGAGTACTTCACGGCGTCCGTCGGCGGCGACGCCGACCGCGACGACGATGGCCTGGGACACGATCCGGTGGCCGACGCGCGCTTTGCAGTAGGTCGCGTCAAGGAACACGTAGGGGAAGTCTTGTGCGGCGAGGGTGCGGTCGCGGAACTCGGCCACTTCGGCGTCCAGGCCGGCGCAGATCCGGGACACTCCGGACTTGGAGATCCCGGTGTCCGCTCCGAGGGCTTTGACGAGGTCGTCGACTTTGCGGGTTGAGACGCCGTGGACGTAGGCCTCCATCACCACCGCGAACAGGGCCTGGTCGACCCGGCGGCGCCGCTCCAATAGCGCCGGGAAGAACGACCCGGCGCGCAGCTTCGGGATCTTCAGGTCGAGGTCCCCGGCCGTCGTCGTCAACGTCCGCGGCCGGGTGCCGTTGCGGTGGGTGGTGCGGTCACCGGAGCGCTCGAACGGGGCGGCACCGATGAACGCGGTCGCCTCCGCATCGATCAATTCTTGATACAGAGTTTCGGTCGCGACGCGGATGCGGTCGGTGACATCGGTGAGTTTGAGTTCTCCCAGCAGGTCAAGCAGGGCAAACTGGTCTAGAGCCATCGTGTGGTGTCCTTTGTGAGTTGCTTTAGTCGGTACTCACTGACCATCCCACGGTGGCTCTTCACGTTGACGAAGCAACACTCAAGAGCGGGAAACCACACCACTCACGGGGACGTAACCATCCCGCAAATTCAGTGGCAGCCAGTGAAAGCAGATAACAGCGGAAAACGGCAGTGATCAGGGAGGATCGAAGAAGCTGGCACTCCGCAGTAAGCCCTGAAAGAGCCGTACTCTTACTCGAAAGGTCACCGGATCGACGCCGGCCGGGGCCACTGAAGGTCACTCCCAGGCTGCTACTGGGGTGGCCTTCTTTTTTTCCTCGAAGCCCGGTCCGTAGGCCGCTCGGGGAAGACTCCGGCTCGCAGCGCGTTCATCTCCCGAACCAGGCTGTCCCCCGAAGAGGTCCTAGTAGCTCGCGTCCGAACGGGGGTACATTCCGTGCTGTGACACGCTGAGAAAACGTCAGATTGTTCGCAGATGTCGTGCGAGGATTCCCGGCAGCGGCGCACGCGGCACCCACCGCGGCAGCACTTCTCCGACCTGTAACCCGAAATGCAGGGAATCACCGTGAATACGCTTCTGCTGAGTCGATTCCTCCGCCCCCTCGCGGAGCACCCGACCCTTTTCCTGCCGCCCGAGGGGCCGTGATGGGAGTCGCGGCGTCGGCCGAGATCGATCCGAGCGCCGTCATCGGCCCCGGTTGCACGATCCGCCCGCTGGTGCAGGTGCGCGAATACGCGCGGTTGGGCCCCGAGTGCGTTCTCGCCCGCGGCGCCTATATCGGACCCGGCGTCGTGGTTGGGCGGCACTGTACGATCCAGGACTACGCCGTCATCTACGAGCCGACCCTCCTGGAAAACGGGGTCTTCGTGGGCGCCGCGGCGGTCTTCACCAATGACGCGCATCCTCGAGCCGTGACTCCCGACGGGACGATCCGCGTCATCGACGACCGCGATCTCGTGGGGGTGACCGTGCGTACCGGCGCTTCTATCGGCGCCCGCGCGGTTTGCATCGCCCCGCTGACGATCGGACGATGGGCCATGGTGGCAGCCGGCGCGGTCGTTACCGAGGATGTCCCGGACTACGCCCTCGTGGTCGGAGTGCCTGCCCGGCGCACCGGCTGGGTCGGGCGCAGCGGCCTGCCCCTGCGGGCCGAGGGCGACGGCCGGTTCGTGTGTCCGGTCACCGGCGAGGAGTACACCGAACTCGACGGCATACTCAGGCGAAACTGACCAGCCCGCTCTACAGCACCGCGTCGGCCGGAGCGAACGTGTCGCAGCTACCGGCGCCTTCGTCGAAGCCGGTCTGGAACCACCGCTGGCGCTGTTCGCTGGAGCCGTGGGTCCAGGCCTCCGGGTTGACCTGGCCTTGCATGGACTCCTGGATGCGGTCGTCGCCGATCGCGGATGCCGCACTGAGCGCATCGTGAATCTGTGCCGGGGTGATGGGCTTCAGGAAGGGCACTCCGCCGGTGTCGCGGGTGTCGGAGGCGGCCCCGGCCCAGGCGCCGGCGAAACAATCGGCCTGAAGTTCGACGCGCACCGCGCTGGAGCCGGCCCCGGTCTGTCCTTCCTGGGAGGCCGCGAGGGTTCCTTCGAGATTCTGGATGTGGTGGCCCCATTCGTGCGCCACGACGTACATTTCGGCGAGCGGGCCGCCCGACGAGCCGAAGCGGGTGCGCAGGTCGCCGAAGAACGCGGTGTCGATGTAGATGGTCGCATCCGGCGGGCAGTAGAACGGCCCGGTGGCGCTGGTGGCACCGCCGCACCCGGTTCCGACACTGTCGGTGAACAGCGCAACCGGCGGTTGCTGGTATTCGGCTCCGCGGGCGGGCAGTTCCTCAGCCCAGAATACGTCGAGGGACGCCGCGGCGCCCTTGATCCGGCACTCGACGTCTTCGTTCGCCTGGGCGCCGGTCGTGCACTCAGCCAGGTTCGACACGCTGCCGCTGTCGACGGGCTGCGTGCCGCCGCCGGCCAGGCCGCTCAGGTCGACACCCAGGAGCTGTGAGAGCAGAAAGAGGGCGATCGCACCCACGCCGCCGCCCACTGCGATGCCCGTGGTGCGGCCCCTTTTGCTGACCCGGCCGCCGCCGATGTTCGCGTTGTCGTTGAATGTCATGAGAAAAAGCTACCCGTCGAAGTGGTCCGCTGCCGCGATGATGGCGTCCGGGTTATGAAGCTCGCTAATGCAACAGCAGGTACCTTGCGCAAGATGTGCCCGCCCGCCAAAATTAGTGAGCTCCGCCCGCCCCGTTACTTTCTTCGTAGCCCTTGATCGCGTAGTTATGTGAGGGTGTTGGCCTGTCAGGCCCGGCATGGTTCTTGCCCCCAGTCGCCCATGATCCGGGGGGGGGTGTTGTCACCGGGCCTGACTGGCATCAGGTGATCGCTGATAGGGGCAGGACCGGGACTCGTCCCAGGCCATTCGTAACGTGGATGCCGAGACTTGATGCCGCGGTTCAGGCCGACTTGTCGAACCTGAGACGGAGGATTCATGATCGAGAACTACGACAGCTTCGACGTCTTCATCGGCGTGGACGTCGGCAAAGGAGAACACCACGCGGTCGCCCTCGACCGGGCCGGCAAGCAACTCTTCGACAAGGCACTGCCCAATGACGAAGCGAAGCTCCGCGAGCTGATCGGGCAGCTGAAACGACACGGCCAGGTCTTGTTCGTCGTCGATCAGCCCGCGACCATCGGCGCCCTGCCGATCGCCGTCGCCCAGGCCGAAGACGTGCTCGTGGGCTACGTGCCGGGGCTGGCAATGAGGCGCATCGCGGACCTGCACGCGGGCGAAGCCAAGACCGACGCCCGCGATGCCGCGATCATCGCCCAAGCCGCGAGGGGCCTCCCGCACGCGCTGCGGTCACTGCAGCTGGCCGATGAGCAGGTCGCTGAGCTCTCCATGCTCTGCGGCTTCGACGATGACGTCGTCGGCCAGATCACGGCCACGAGCAACCGTATCCGGGGCCTGCTCACCCAGATCCACCCTGCGTTGGAGCGGGTCCTAGGCCCGCACCTGGACCATCCGGCGGTGCTGGATCTGCTGCAGCGCTACCCAACGGCAGCGGCGATGAACGCGTTTGGCCCGACCCGCCTCGACAACCAGCTCGTGAAGCTAGCACCGCGCATGGGCCGCCGCCTCGCGGACAAAATCACCCAGGCACTGGCCGAGCAGACCGTCGTCGTGACAGGCACAAACGCGACCAGCATCGTGCTGCCCAAGCGCGCCGAACAGCTCGCCGCGCTCCGCCGGCAACGCGACGAGATTGCCATCGAAGTCGAACGGCTCGTGGAGGCACACCCTCTTCACCCCGTCCTGATCAGCATGCCCGGAGTCGGGATCAGGACCGCAGCCAGACTCCTCACCGAAGTCTCCGGCAAGGACTTCGCCACTGCCGGCCACCTCGCCGCCTATGTCGGCCTCGCCCCGGTAACCAGGCGCTCCGGCAGCTCCATCCGCGGCGAGCACCCGTCCAGGCGCGGGAACAAGATCCTCAAACGCGCCCTGTTCCTCTCCGCCTTCGCCGCGTTCCGCGACCCGGTCTCACGGGCCTACTACGACCGCAAGATCGCCCAAGGCAAGCGCCACAACCAAGCCCTGATAGCCCTCGCCCGACGACGCTGCGACGTCCTCTATGCCATGCTCCGCGACGGCACCCTCTATCAAACCGACCATCAACTCGCCGCTTGACAAGAACATAGGGGCACCCCCCCCATTCGGGGTCCGAGCCGACTTGGGCGTTCGGGGGTATGGTCACCTCGCAAGCAGTTGAAGATTCATCACTTGTTTGTTTGTTCGGGTTGTCTCGTTCCCTAGACAGGCTTCCCGGGCGAATCCCATCCCGCTCTGTACACCCGAAATGCAGAGGATTCACGTGAAGACGTTCGCGACGTGTCGACCTATTCGTCGACCCATATTCACCGGCCCCACCCAGGCCGAGTACCGAGCGCTCCACCGCGTCTTGCTGGCGGGGTGAGCAGACGGTGACGCACCCACAACCGCGCCTACCCCTCGCCGGGCGCCTCCCCATCGCCCAGCCTAAGCTTGCCCTGGTTCCGGCACCGGCTCTCGAGAACCCGGTCAGCGTCGACGCGAAGTCGTCCGGCCTGGTCTGGGCCAGACAGTTTCGGACGAAACTTCTGATGAGCGACGTGGGCATCGTTATGACCGCCGTCGCGACGGCCCTGCTCGTGAGATTCGGCGGAGAGGGTGCCCAGGCATCCGTCGGCGGATATCAGGCAGACTACTGGCTCGTCGCGCTGCTCATCGCGCTCAGCTGGATCGCGACCCTGGAGGCATTCCACACCCGGAACTCGCGCGTCATCGGCATCGGCGCCACCGAGTACAAGCAGGTGATCAACGCGAGCGCGCTCACTTTCGGGCTGCTTGCCATCGGCTTCCTGGCGTTTCAGGTCGATGTCGCGCGCGGCTTCTTCGTGCTCGCACTCCCCGTCGGTATGTGCGGCCTGGTCCTGGAACGCTGGCTGTGGCGACGGTGGCTGCTGCGCCAAAGGGCCTTCGGCCATTACCTTGCCCGAGTCATCGTGGTTGGGAATCGCGCCGATGTCGAATATGTGGTCGGCCAGATCGAGAACGCCGGCGCCACCTACTACGTGGTGGGGGTCGCACTCGCAAATGGCTCGAAGTCCCCGGTCAAGGTCCGAAACCGGACCATCCCGGTGGTTTCCGACCTGGCCCATGTCGGGGCCGCAGCCACGAATTTCGCCATCGACACGGTGATCGTCGCAGGCGCTCCCAGCGGAGGGAGCGAGTATATCCGCACCCTGGGCTGGGAGCTGGAGGGGACATCCGCCGAGCTGGTACTGTCCAACCAGCTCACGGACGTCGCCGGTCCCCGCATCCATTTCCGGCCGGTCGAGGGGCTGCCCTTGATCCACGTGGAGATCCCCCAATTCGAGGGCGCAAAGCACGTACTCAAGCGCATCCTCGATATCGGCGTGTCCGGGATCTCACTTCTTATCTTCTGGCCGCTCCTGGTGGCCATCGCGATCGTAGTGAAGCTCGACTCGCCTGGGCCCATCCTCTTCCACCAGGAGCGGTGCGGGCGCAATGAGCGTACTTTCCAAATGGTCAAGTTCCGTTCCATGGTGCAGACGGCGGAAGACGACCTGGCCGGCCTGCTCGACCAGAACGAGGCCTCCGGGGTGCTGTTCAAGATTCAGAACGACCCACGGATCACCAAGTGCGGGCGACTCCTGCGCAAATATTCGCTCGACGAACTTCCCCAGCTGTGGAACATTTTCGTCGGTGAGATGAGCCTGGTCGGGCCGCGCCCGCCGCTGCCCGAGGAAGTCAAATCCTATGACACTCACGTTCGGCGTCGCCTCTACATCAAGCCTGGCCTGACCGGCATGTGGCAGATCAACGGTCGGTCGAACCTGAGCTGGGAAGACAGCGTGCGCCTCGACCTGTATTACGTCGAGAACTGGTCGCTAACCGGCGACCTCTACATAATCTGGCGCACATTTCGCATGGTCATGCGGGCAGAAGGAGCGTACTGATGGCGAACGAAAGCGTCTCGATCAATGAAGGAAGCGCCTTAGCAAAAACGGTCGGCTACGCTGGCGGAGCTTTCGACCTCTTCCACATTGGCCATCTCAACATCCTCAAGCACGCGAGGAGCCAGTGCGATCATCTGATCGCCGGGGTAGCAACCGATGAGATGCTCCTCGTGACCAAGGGTTCGCTACCCGTGGTGCCGTTGGCTGAGAGGCTTGAGATCGTTCGTCATATCGACTTCGTCGATGAAGCGATAGCTGAAACGGACGAAGACAAGTTGGATACCTGGCGCATGCTTCGTTTCGACGTTTATTTCAAGGGCGACGATTGGAAGGGCACGGAGAAGGGTCGCCGACTTGAGCGCCGATTCGCCGAGGTGGGCGTAGAAATCATCTACTTTCCGTATACCGTTTCGACCTCGAGCACGGCCCTCCGCCTTGCGCTGAAGGCCCTGTCCTCCAACGCGCCGAGCAACCAACCGGTTCATGACTTCAGCAACAGCGAGCGATAGGACGACCATGGTTCCGAAAAGGGCACTCATCACCGGGGTGACTGGCCAGGATGGTTCGTATCTGGCCGAGTTTCTCCTGTCCAAAGGCTACGAGGTTCACGGCCTCAAGCGCCGGTCGTCGCAGCTCAACACACAGCGAATCGACCACATCTATCAGGACCCGCACGAGCAAACCGCGCGTTTCTTCCTCCATTTCGGGGATCTTTCCGACTCATCAAACCTCACCCGGATTATCCAGGACGTGCAGCCGGACGAGATCTACAATTTGGGTGCACAGTCCCATGTGGCGGTGAGCTTCGAAATGCCCGAATATACCGCTGACATCGATGCTCTGGGCACCCTGCGCCTACTGGAGGCGGTGAGATTGCTGGGGATGACGGACAGGGTCCGGTTCTACCAAGCCTCGACATCTGAATTGTACGGACTGGTCAGGGAGACACCTCAGAGCGAGATCACGCCCTTCTATCCCCGTTCTCCGTACGCGGTCGCCAAGCTGTATGCCTATTGGATGACCGTGAATTACCGAGAGTCCTACGGGATGTACGCCTGCAACGGGATTCTTTTCAATCACGAATCCCCACGCCGCGGTGAGACGTTCGTGACGAGGAAAATCACCCGGGCCATCGCCAACATCGCGCAAGGTCTCGAGTCCTGCCTGTTCCTCGGAAACCTGAACTCTCTTCGCGACTGGGGCCACGCACGCGACTACGTTCGGCTGCAATGGATGATGCTCCAGCAGGGTTCACCGGAGGACTTCGTGATTGCCACGGGAGTCCAGTATTCTGTGCGCGAATTCGTCGAATGGTCGGCGAGCGAGCTCGGTATCACCCTGAGATTCGAGGGTGAGGGACTGAACGAGATCGGCATCGTCGACAGCGTCGTCGGCGACATCTCGCCTGCCGTTCACCCCGGTGACGTCATCGTGCGAGTCGATCCTCGTTACTTCAGGCCAGCCGAAGTCGACACCCTGCTCGGCGACTCGACACGCGCGCGGCTCAAGCTCGGCTGGCTGCCGGAGATCAGCGTGCGGGAGATGTGCGCGGAAATGGTCGCCTCCGACCTGATGATCGCGCAGAAGGCCGCCCTCCTGAAAAGTCTTGGTTTTCCCTCCCTCGTTTCCTTGGAAAGCTGGTGAACCGCAACACCGGCGCTGCTGTCTATGTCGCGGGGCACAACGGAATGGTGGGCTCGGCGATCGTGCGCCGACTCACGTCGTTGGGTTACGTCAACATCGTGACCGCCAGTCATTCGGAACTCGACCTTGTCGACCAGCGAGCCGTTCGGGCCTTCTTCGCGGGCAATCGCATCGATCAGGCCTATCTCGCTGCCGCGAGAGTCGGCGGGATTGAAGCCAACAACTCCTCGCCGGCGGATTTTATCTACGACAACCTCCTGATAGAGGCCAACATTATCAAGTCAGCACACGACTTCGGCGTTCCGAGGCTCCTCTTCCTCGGCTCGTCCTGCATCTATCCCAAGTTCGCCAACCAGCCGATGGCCGAAGATGCGCTCCTGACCGGCGCACTCGAAGCCACCAACGAACCGTATGCCATCGCCAAGATCGCCGGAATCAAACTGTGCGAGAGCTTCAATCGCCAGTACGGGCGGGACTACCGAAGCGTGATGCCCACAAATCTCTATGGTCCCGGGGACAACTATCACGCATCCTTCAGCCATGTCATCCCCGGTTTACTCAGGCGGTTCCACGACGCACGAGAAGGCGGGGAGGATAAGGTCGTCATCTGGGGCAGCGGCAGCCCGCGACGGGAATTCCTTCATGTAGACGATATGGCGGCGGCCAGCGTGCACATCATGGAACTGGACCGGGAGGTGTACCAGACCAGTACTACGCCGATGCTGTCGCACGTCAACGTCGGGACCGGCTCTGACTGCAGCATCAGCGACCTGGCATCGGCGATCGCGAAAGTCACCCGCTTCACCGGCCGTCTGACCTTCGACACCAGCAAGCCCGATGGCGCTCCTCGGAAGTTGATGGACGTCACTCGCATCCAGGCGCTCGGATGGAAGCCGACGATCGACCTCGAAGACGGCTTGGAAGACGCTTACGCCTGGTTTGTTTCCCATCAAGCAGATTTACGCGGGCGGTGAGCGGGCAGATGAAGGTCACCATCATTGGACTCAACTATTCCCCCGAGCCAACCGGCATCGCCGTCTACACCGCTGGGCTCTCGGAAGCACTGACCGCGACCGGTCACCCGGTCACGGTGATCACCGGCAATCCCCATTACCCGCAATGGCGGATCTACGACGGCTACGGCGGCCACAAGCGCGGAGACGGGCGCGAGCATGAGCACGAAAGAATTAGAGGCGTCAACGTCACCAGGGTCCCTCACGGTGTGCCGTCTAAACCGCGTCTGTGGAACCGCCTGGGCTTGGAACTCAGCTTCGGGATTCGGGCAGTATTCAGCAAGTGGGACAAGCCCGACGTAGCCGTGCTGGTTACACCTGCCTTATTCTCCGTGGGCGCGGCAATGCTGCGCGCGCGCCTGGTCCATACCAAAACCTGTATTTGGGTGCAGGACATTTATAGCCTCGGAGTGTCCGAAAGCGGAACAGGGGGCCACCTGGCCACTTGGCTGCTCCGTGGGATCGAGCGGTCCATCCTCCGCAGTGCAAATACAGTCGTCGTGATCCACGAGCGGTTCAAGCGCTATCTGGTTGAGGAGATGGCCATCGACGCCGACTCCGTCGAGGTCGTTCGCAATTGGTGCCACACCGGCTACCCGAACGGTGACCGTCGGGAAGAAGTGCGCACCACACGCGGCTGGAAATCGGATGATATCGTCGTTCTCCACGCGGGGAACATGGGTGCCAAACAGGCCCTCGAGAACGTTGTCCACGCTTCGAAGATCGCAGAGCAGCGGGGATCGAAAGTGAGATTCGTTCTCCTCGGCGACGGAAACAAGCGTCATCAACTCGAAGCCATGGGCGTAAATCGCCGTCTTGAATTCATCGATCCCCTACCCGAAGAAGCGTTCCAGGCGACCCTCTCAGCCGCGGACATCCTGCTCGTCAATGAGCGGCCTGGCTTGACGGAAATGTGCGTACCGAGCAAACTCACGACGTACTTCAACACCGGGTTACCTGTCATCGCGGCAACTGATGAATTCAGTGTCACCGCCGATGAGCTGGCGTTGGCCGGCGGCGGAATCAGAATCAACGCCGCGGTCCCCGGCGACCTTGTGGACGCAGCGGAGATGCTCGGTCGTGATGCAGAGTCTTCAGCCGCCTACGGAGCGGCCGGGCGGCGGTTCTCTGCCGACTTCCTTTCCTCAGACGCTACAATCAGCCGGTTTCGGCGAATTCTCGAGCAGGGAGCATGTGACAGCGGCGTCGAGAGAGGTCGGTTGGCACGTCCGTTTCTGACCGGAGCGACGGATGCTGTCGAACCGAAGTGAAGCGGAAATGGACAGCCCAGAACGAATGGTCATCAACTGACGAGGATTGACCTGAATTCGACCGGCGGTCCGTCCTGGTAGTTCTTGCACAGCCAGAAATAGCCTCCCCGGTAGCTCGCATCATCGATGTCCATCGACCAGCCCTCACCGTCAAGTCGCAAAATGCGAATACTGTTTGCGAGGACTTCGATCTGGAGACGCACCCATTCCGAAGCCCGGGGTGGGGCAGTCAGCACCGCTTTCAACCGCGTGCCCTCGGTCGTCCCCGCGACCCGGCTGAACAATTCAAGGGAGCCATTCGCCCGAAGAATCATGTGGTACCCGGGCACATCGCTAGCCGCCCTGACTCGGTAGGGCCGGTCGTCTGCGGCACCAAAGGCGATCCCGGCGTGCTGCTCCGCCCTCGGGAGCGACTCCGGCCAACGGAGCTCACACGTGATCCGATACGAGCCGGGACTCACCGGGCACATTGAGCCCATTAGGTAGCTCTGCACCTCCCGGTGGCCCAGTGCCACGGATGCGGCGCCCGCATCGATCAGGGGCTGCACCTGGGTGCCCTCGTCAATGGTCCAGGGCAGGTCGCCGGCGGCCCGCAGCCCGGTTCCGAAGGAGTCACCTTGACTCCCCGCGGTCGTCCCGGTCACGTAGGGCAGATTGGAGCACATCATCCCGGCCACGCCCAGGTCGCTCATCCGGTCACGCATCGAGCGATAGTGCACCTCCCACGCAATAACCGGTTTTCCGAAGCCCACCAACATGGCCACCTGCGCATCCGTCGCCCGGTGTGAGACCCCGAGCAGATCGAAACGCGGTGCAAGTTCATCTGCACGCTCGAAAAGTTCCGGAGTGAAGTATCCCCAGGTTGTGTAACCGTGCTTGTCGGCCAGTGTGTATTGGGTTGCACCTGCCCATTGTTTCCAGACGAAATGGTCCGTGGAGTGCGAGTAGCTGTCCATGACCTTGAGCAGGGCTTCCGTGTTGGTGCCTTGCTTGTCTTCGAGAAAGATCACGTGCGTTGTGGCGAAGGCATCCAATACGTCCGCGAGCAACGGCAGCGGCTCCTTTTCAGCCGCTGGGCCGAGCCAGGCTCTCGCGTCGCTGCGAAGTTGCGACAGTTCCTCCCAGGTGACTTCCGCGATCGAGCGGTCGACACCCGTCATCCGCTTGGTCGTCAGATCGTGATGGCACACGAAGACGCCATCGGAGGTGGCGCTGACCGAGACTTCGATCGCTTCGGCCCCACTGGCGATCGAGCGGCTGTACGAATCGAAGCTGTGCTCAACCCAGTTGTCTCCGGAGCCACGGTGAGCTACATAGAACGGTGTCGTTCCGAGGAGATCTCCGATCGCATATCGTGCCGCAGCAGCCGGGGGAACGGAGACCGCGGGCGTTGGCACTGGTGCGGCTTGGCAAGCCGACAGCAGCAGCGTCGAGGCGCCGGCCAGGAGGAGCTGTCTGCGGTTCATCGACGGCAGGAACGGAGCACGGCTGGTGTCAGCCGTGCTCCGCCCCTCGGTACCGCTGGACATTCAGCCCGCTGTGTAGGTCAGGGTGAGCAGTGGGCGATAGGTGGCGCTGGTGCTGTTGGTCGACCACAGCCGGAGGTTGTCCAGGCCGGCACTGACCAGCGCGACGGACACCGTTGAACCAGTGAGAGCTCTCAGCTGCGCCGCATCGAGCGGGACCGAGTAAGCCGTGTTCGTCGCCGATGCGCCGGTGAGGCTCCCCAGGTCCGGTCCCAGACCGGTGGGTCGGTTGTTCCAGTTCACCGTGCCCTCCGTCCAATTCCCACTCAGCAGCTTGAACATCTGGGCGTCCACCGAGGCGGCGGTCGAGTCGGTCGAGGTTCGAACCCGCAGGGTCGCCCCGCTGAGCACAGTGCCCACCGGCGCCGCCGGGATTGCGAACTTCAGGTACGACTCGATCAGCGACGTGCCCGCCCCCCGGGACGACAACTGGCTATTGGACCCGAAGTTGGTCGTGGGAAGCACCTGGTACGTCGTCGAGTCTTCGCTGGCACCGGTCGTAAGGACCACCGGTCCCACAGGGGCGGCCTGAACCGTCGCCTCCACGGCACCAGAGGCAGCACTCACATTGCCGGCGGCATCACGCGCCACCACCTTGTAGAAGTAAACCCCCGCAGCCAGACCGGGATCCGAATACGACGCACCCGAGACATCCGCGATCTTGCTTGACGCATCAGCGACGAACTCGGCCGTAGTCCCTCGGTACACCGAGTAACCCGTCACCGTGACATTGTCTGTCGACGCCGTCCAGGCCAACGAAACCGCACTCCCCGACACCGACGCCGTCAGACCAGTCGGAACGCTTGGTGCGACAGTGTCGGGGGTCGCCACCGTCGCGGGAACCGACGCGGAAGCCGGACTGGCGTTGCCTCTGGCGTCGTAGGCGATCACGACGTAATGATACGTACCGTCGGCGAGCCCCGGATCCGTATAGGACGAAGCTGTCACGTCGGCGATCTTGTTGGTGGCGTCAGCGACGAAGCCGGATGCAGACCCGCGGTGCACCGCGTAGCCGGTGACGCCGACATTGTCTGTTGACGGAATCCAGGCCAACGCGACGGAGCCGTTTGAGACGGTTGACGTCAGGCCGGAGGGAGCGCTCGGCGCCATGACGTCGGGAGCGGTGTTGGAGCCCAGCTCATAGTGAGCCGCGACGGCCGCCGCGCTCAGGGCCGACGGATAGACCGCCATTTCGTCGAGCGTGCCCGCAAAGTAGGGACTCGCGGGCTGCGAGGGCCAGCTGTTGAGGTTGCCACCACCGGCACGCCAGTAGCCGTCAAACGCCTGGTTGAAGTTGGTAGGGTTCGAGCCGACCTCTGTGCCATCCAGGTAGAGCTTCATCCCATCGGGTCCCTGCGTGCCCACTACGTGATGCCAGGCGTTGTTGTTGAATCCCGCCGGTGATTCGATGAGTTGGAAGCCCCCGACGTACACGCCGAAGATGATGCTCCCGGAATTGGTCATGTAGATCTGCTTGTCGTAATTCGAACCCTGCCCGGTTGCGACATTCTCAAAGCCGACGATCTTCCCGCCGGATGTCGTGTCCGTCTTGAACCAAGCTTCCGTGGAGAACTGGGCAACCGATGAGCGTGCGGTCTTGGTCGCAATGCCGCCGTCCTGAGTTCCGCTGGTCTGCACGGCAGTCCCGACCTTGATCGCCTTCGGCTGCTGCAGCTGGACTGCAGCGCCGTAATCTCCTTCGCTCTGGGCGTCGGACGATGAGTCTTTCGCCGTGCTTCCAGAGGTTTCGTCGAGGCGCCAGTACACATCAGGCTCGTCCGTGTAGATCCTGGCTCCGTACGCGTCTGTCGGGGCCGGCGGAACGGCGAGGGTTCCCCCAGCGAGAGTGTAGTGCTGGGCGATCTGCGCGGCGCTCAGGGCGGATGCATAGACCGCGGTGTCGTCTATCTGGCCGCCGAAGAAAGCGCTAGACGGCTGGCTGGGCCAGCCATTCAGGTTGTCGCCACCGACATGCCAGTTACCGCTGTATTGCTGGCTGGTGCTGGTGGCGTTCTGGCCCACCCGGACGCCGTCCACGAACAACTTCATCCCGGACCCGCTCTGGGTTGCCACGATGTGGTGCCACTTATCATCATTGTACGACGAGGCCGTCTTGATCGTTTCGGTGCGACCGATGTAGACACCGAAGGTCAGGCGACCCTGGTTATCCATGTAGATGTGTTTATCGTAATTCCCGCTCAGGTTCGTGTTGCCAGTCCCGGTGCTCGGCCGACCATCCCCGAATCCGATGATCTTCCCCCCTTGGGTGGATGTCGTCTTGATCCAGGTTTCGATCGAGTAAGTGGTGGGTGCCGGTTTCTGCTGGTCGCTCCAGATGTAGCTATCAGTCCCATTGAACGTAGCGGAGGTGTTGGTGTCACCGACGATCGCGCCAGGCGCCCGGTAGGTGACGCCGTTCTTGTATAGGCCGTTCAGGCCGGTGACCGTCGCACCGGACTTGTCCTGTGCCCAGGGACCGGAAACCTCATCCAGACGCCAATACAGCCTGGCTCCGTCCTGGATCACCTGAGTGGGATAGTCAACCCCCTTGGTGACGGCGCGGGCTGCTACTGACGCCGACAGCGGACTGGTGTTGACCCCGTCATTCGCCGTCACCCGGTAGGTGTAATTCGTGCCCGCGGCGACATTCGTGTCAACGACGGTCACCTGGGGACGGGTCCACCACAGCGAGTTGGCTGGTCCGGTCCAGATTGGGGTCGCTCCGCCGTTCCGGTAGACGTTGTACGTCAAGGCACTGTCGTCAGGGTCGACCACGGTGCGGAAGCGAATCTGATTGGCACCCGAAGTGAGCGCCTCGGCTGCAACGACCGGGGTGGGCGGCGCACCGACGTCATCCGGACCGAAGCGTGTGAGTCCCTGTTGGACTACGCCGTTGATGACAGTGAACTCACCGCCGTACCAGAGGTACTTCTTTCCCGTTGTGGCGCCGGTGGCAATGGTGAGAGCACGCGGGCCGATTCCTTCGCCCGTACCGTCATTGGAAGTCGGGAACCATCCCAGCAAAGCCGCGTCCGAGGTGTTCTGTGCCATCAAAAACATCCGTCTCCCGTCAGGAAAGGCGTTGTTCGATGAGCAGTCGTGCGCGTGACTCGCGGAATACAGGGTGCCCTGGTATTCGAGCACCGCCTGCGTTGCGCCCAGGCAGTTGTCCCGCCAGGTCTGGTCGAGTGTGCTCCAATTGACGGCGAAGCGACCGTCGAAGACTCCGCCCCCCGTTCCTTCGTTGCCCCCGTAGAACGCCGTGCCGTCCGACCACAGGGTCTTGGTCACCGAGGTACGCGGGATGAAGCCGAGGGGGTAATTACGCACGTTTGCGCCGGTGGTCGCATCGACGACCGCGATGGAGTGGGAATCCTGGTCATTGACCGTGAAAAAGTCCCCACCGATGGCTACCCTGCTGCGGTCGGGAGAGACGGCCACGGCCCGCCCGACAGTGTCAGCCGCCGGGGCCCAGGGCAGAAGCGCGCCCGACGTCGCGTCCACCGCTGCAAAGCGCTTGCGCGCCTGGCCGCCGACGGTCTGGAACTCCCCAGCCAGGTACAGGGTGGACGAGGTGGCAGCCATGCCGCGGACGAGGGAAGACACCCCCGCCACCCGGAACGGCTTGACGGTGCAGGCGACCGGGTCGATCGCGGCTACCCGCGCGGCGTTCACCCCGCCGACGGAGGAGAAATTGCCCCCGATGTAGATGGTGTTGCCGTCGGGTGAGGCAACCACCGACCGCACGGTCGGCGTGGCCCCATTAAGGGTCATGGCGAACTGACAGCTGTCAGGGGCTCCTGTCTCCGCGTTGAAAATCGCAAGCGTTCCCTGGTTCCTCGGCACTCCCGCACCGCCGCTGGGCGGCCTGATCTGAGAAAATGTTCCGCCCGCCACGACTTTTCCGTGCACCGTTCCGACTCCGTAGACAACGCCGTTCGTCTGCCAGGTCGACAGGTTGTCCGCACTGAAGGCGACGCCGCCGGAGAGCGCCGACGCCGGTTGTGGCACGGGACTCGCTATGACGAGTCCGGCCACGACAGCCACGGTCGTGAAAATTGCGGCAAGCTTACGCATAGCTACCTATCCCTCGGGTGAACAGCCTCATCGCCGAAAAGCTCTGATGACCGCGAATGAACTATGGAATCCAGCCTCACGCGGCCTTGGAGCGCTTTGGGTAAGAAAGCATTGCTCACGTTCAGCGAAAAGTGGGATCGGCGGAAACGTACGCCCTGTGCGCCACACCCGCAATGCCCCGGAGGAGTGACGTCCGACGAGGGGCTAACATGTGCCGAGGACGGGGCACGCTGCCCACGCTCAATCAATCCGAGGATGGCCCGTGATGACACAGTTTCGTGAAGCTCACGCACAGCTTGCGAGTGCGCAGAAGGCACAGACCGGGGTGTCGCTGTACACGCGATACGTCAATCGACCGTTGGGGCGCGTGCTGGCCTCGGTGTGTTTTGGGCTCAGGATGACGCCCAATCAGGTGACCGGGCTGTCGGCCCTTGCGACCGGGGCGGGTCTTGTTCTCCTGGTCAGCGGAGAACCAAGCCCGATCCGAGCCGTCGGCGTTGCGGTCCTCCTCGTTCTCGGCTTTGCGCTGGATTCGGCAGACGGTCAGGTCGCGCGCCTGACCGGCCGCGGTTCCCCCGCTGGCGAGTGGCTCGACCACGTCGTGGACGCCGGCAAGATCGTCGCCGTCCACGCAGCGATCCTCATCACGGCGTACCGCTTCTGGTCCACGGAGCCGATCTGGTATCTCGTGCCCCTCGCATTCCAGGTCGTGTCCGTTGTCACCTTCGTGGGTGGCCTGCTGACTGAGCTGCTCCTGCGCCGTTCAGCCAACGCAACCTCCACGACCTCGGCCATCGGCGAGGGCGGGGCTCGTCGCCCCTCGAGAGCCAGGGCCATTGCTCTGCTGCCGGCCGACTACGGGATCCTCTCGCTCAGCTTCATCCTCACTGGCTGGCCCGGTGCTTTCGTGGTGGTCTACAGCCTTCTCTTGGCCGCCAACGCGCTGATCATGGCGTTACTGCTCGGCAAATGGTTCCGGGCACTGTCTGCCCGCGGCTAAAGCGCGTCTTCCACCGTTTCTCCCGTAGCCGGGATGAAGACCCGACTGGTTCCCGTGGTCGAACGCTCGAACCACTCACCGTCGATCGGCCCGCGGAGCGCGGCCGGAACACCCGCCCATAGTCCGGGCAACCCGCCCGATCTCGCACGGGCGAGCACCGATCCTCCCGCCAGGACCGACCGATCCGGCAAGATAGCGCCGCCGAAGAGCAGACAGCGCGCTCCGACGAAACTCCGGGCTCCAATTCGCACCGGATATGCCGCCTGAGCATTTCGTCGAACGTCGATGCTGTGCGTCACAATCTTGGTTTCGTGCCCGGCGACACTGGAGTACTCGCCGATCACTATGGAGCCGGAGCAATCGAACTGATGCCGGCTCGTAATTTTTGAATGAGGCCCCATTTCCAGTGCCGCGCCGTCCGGGTAGAGCCGCTTGTACACGGGGTGGGATGAAAAAACGTTCAAGCGGCCGATGGTTGCGTGATCACCGATTGACACCCGGCGCATGTTTTTGAGCAGGTTCCATCGGCCTATCCGGCTGTTCGCTCCCATCGAGACCTGTGTGACCCGAAGGACGAGACAGGATCGCGCCATTGCGGTCGGATGAATGTCGTGGCCGATCGAGCGAAGGAGCCGGTTCTTAGCCGTGCTCGCCGGCAGCGCCCAAGCCAGCGCCCTCATCGCGTCTTTGATCTGACTCAAGAGCCGCTCACCCCGATTTCCGGAACCATTGTCACGTCGAGCGCATCCTCGCTGCGCTGGGCGATTGCGCGGCGCATGCCCATGAGTTCAAGCAGAAGCCTGAGCGAAAGCCCAGCGAAAATACCACAGAGCGCCCCCTCTGCCCCCCAGGACACGGCTCCGATCGCGACGCAGGGTAGACCGACCAGAGTTCCGATGGCCGTCGCCCTGGTCACCACATCGAGTCTGCGCAATGCCGCCAGGCAGGCCTTGCTGACGACCGCCTCGATCAGGCTCACTCCGGTGATCAGCGCCATCAGTATCAAGGTGACAAAGGACGGTTTGATCTGGCCGCCGCCGAGCCAACGCACCAGTTCCGGGGCTACGGCCAGCATGAGACCGGCGAGCGCAACCGCGAACACCACGGCGGCGACCAGCCCCGTCCTGACTCGGCGGACGAGGTCCTGCCTTCGAGCTTTGGGCACCCAGCCCTGGAGGATCGTGACGAATGGGCCGAGTCCCACGATCACCTGGCGCTGCACCTTCTCGACAACGGCGTAAACCGGCTGCGCGCCCGGGGCGATCAACGACACAATGACAATCGGGGTCGAGGTATACAGCGAGGAAAGCACGGTCGAGGTGACACCCAGCCGCTGCGAAGAAAGCACCATCCCTATCCGCCTGCGCGGAAGCGACCGGAGTTGACGGAGCCTCCACGGTTGCAGGATCCATATGGTGGAGGCCACGAATGCCGTCACCATACCGATCAGCTGCCAGAGCACACCCACGAGAGCACTCGACCCGTGAGTCATGTAGAAAATGCCGATGCCGGTCCCGAGAACCCGCGGGACGGTTTCGAAAACCAAGAGTCGGTACGGTTGCATGAGACCGACGAACCACCAGTTCGCGGTCAGTCCCACGGTCGCCGTGGACAGGGCACCGACTCCGGCGAAGATGGCGTAGTCGCGACCGACACCCCAGGCCACCAAAAAAACAAGAAGGCCGACGGGCACAATGATCAGCAGCTTGCAGATAACCGACTCCGCATATGCGGTGAGTCGCATGTTCGCGTCTGCCCTCGCCACGGAGGCCGGCCCGGAGAGACCCCAGCCGTAAGCCACGATAACCGCACCCACGCCGCCGATGGACTGGCCTGCCGCAATCATTCCCCACGCTGCCGCGCCGCTTGCCATGACCATTGAGGGGATGACCGCAAGCGAGACGACAGCCAGGAGCACCATCGAAATCGAGTATCCAACGATGGTGTTCATGCTGGCGCGAACGCGCCTCAGCCGTCTACCCCTCGGCGCACCTGCCTTCATCGGACCCTCATCTCGCCTGCCCACGCTCAGTTCGACGGGGTTGCATGCGAACAAGCTAGCAGCACATGGTTCAACGGGATATCTAGCCGCTGATCGGTTGTCTGCGTACACTGACCGTCATGTCAGTCAGCGACGCGAGACCACCGATGGCCCAACCGTCAGGTCTCCCTCGCCGGAACCTGGCCGGATTCTCCGGCGCAGGCTACGAACGGGGGCGGAATTCGCTCTGGCAGATCGCCTGGCTTCTCCTCTCCGGACTCGTTGTTGTCCGGTGGTGGTGCCCGCCCCGTCTCCGCGTGGCGCTCCTTCGGCTTTTCGGCGCCACGATCGGTGACAATGTTTTGATCCGCCATCGCGTGCGCATCCACTGGCCATGGAAACTGGTCGTCGGTGACAACTCGTGGATCGGTGAAGAGGTCTGGATTCTGAATCTCGAGCCGGTGATCATTGGCAGTGACGTGTGCATTTCCCAGGGTGTCATGCTGTGCACGGGCAGCCATGACCGCACCTCGCAGACATTCGAATTCGACAATGCGCCGATTATCGTGGAAGACGGCGCCTGGATCGCGGCCAGGGCAACAGTTCTCCGAGGAAGCCGGATCGGCCATGACAGCGTTATCGGCGCGACGGCTCTCGTCTCCGGGACCGTGCCCGCCCGGGCACTTCTGCGAGCTCCGCGCGCGGAACGACCAGCACTCTCACAGGACCGGGACCAGACCTGAATGCGTGTGCTCTCCATCGTGACGCTCGTCAGTCCCAACGGTGAGTATGGAGGTCCCGTTCGCGTCGCGTTGAACCAGGCCAAAGCCCTCCGTGAAGCAGGCCACGACGTAGTGGTAGCCGGCGGCGCCCGCGGATTCGGCGAAGCGGCCCCCCATGAATTCGACGGGGTGCCGCTCCGTCTGTTCCCCGCCCGAACGATCATCCCAGGTATCGGTTTCGCCGGCCTGTGCGCACCCGCCCTGCAGCACTGGCTCAAGCAGGCCGCGCGCTCGTTCGACGTTGTGCACATTCATGCCGCCCGTGACCTCGTCACGCTCCCTGCGGCGCGCTGGTTGCGCAAGGCCGGGATACCGTACGTGGTGCAGACTCACGGAATGATCGACCCTTCAGACAGTCCATTGGCGATTCCTCTGGACGCGTTCGTCACCCGACCGGCTCTGAGGGGGGCGAAGGTGGTGTTCTACCTCACCGACCAGGAACGGAATGATCTCAGTGCCGTTGCGGGCACGGCGCTCAATCTGAAGCATCTCGCCAATGGCGTACCGGCGCCGGGGAGCGCGAACGGTCCCGCTGAGGGCACGGAAGTTCTCTACCTAGCCCGACTCGCCCGCCGGAAACGCCCGCAGCTCTTCGTGAAAATGGCGCTCGCACTCGCTGATGAATTCCCGACGGTGTCGTTTACCCTGGTCGGTCCCGATGAGGGAGAGGGGCCAGCGGTACAGCGCCTCATCGACGCGGCCGGTCGTAAAGGCGTACTGTCCTGGGAGGGACCCCTGGCCCCGGGTGCAACCAACGAACGGTTGTCGCGGGCCGCCGTATACGTTCTGCCTTCCATCGATGAACCGTATCCGATGTCAGTTCTCGAAGCCATGTCACTCGGCGTGCCAGTGGTCATCACGGATAGCTGCGGACTCGCTCCGGCGGTCACTGAGATCGGATGCGGAATTGTGGTGGATGACTCTCTCGAGGCTCTCGTCGGCGCCGTTGCAACGGTTCTACGCGACGACGTTCTGACTCACAGCATGGGCCGCGCCGGCGCGCTGGCTAGCCGGAACCGGTTCGGGATGCAGGCGATCGCTGAAGCTCTGGCCACTTCGTACCGCTGAGCGAGTCGCTTCCGGGGGGCCTGCCCGGCTGTCGGACGAAAAGCAGACACGCCAACGCGACCGCCACCACTCCCGTCGCCTGCAGCAGCGAACCGCGCAAGAGAATTGTCATATAGACCGGAAAGATCGCGCCGACAATGGCCCAATAGCCCGCGGCATTGAACGCGGGGAGAAGTCGACTGTCCATGACACGCAGGGAGTAGCCCAGCAGGAGAAAACCCACGATGAGTACGCTGATACCTCCATTGACCAGGAATTCCGCCCAGAGTGGGGCAGAGAGGTTCTGAAAGCTGTAGCCGCGATATTGGGCAAGCAGAATTCCCGTGTCCACAGGCTTGTCCGACCAGACGCCTCGGGGCACCCAGAAGAGAACACTGCCGAGCGCCTGGCGCCCCGGTTCAATCAGCCCGTCAAGGCCGTACGAGAATGCATTGGCGACTTGCCAGAATGCGTCATAGTCAGGGTTCCCCTCGTACTCCCCGAAGAAACCGTTGCGCACCAAGTTGACTTCCGGGCGCCGGAAGGCATCCGCCAGAGGGAACAGAAAAATCAATCCGACGAGTGCTGCAGTCAGGGTCGCTCGAACACGCGCGACGGTGAGCAGGGCTCCCGCGAAAACGGCGAGGGCGAAGAGGACAGTGCCCAGGCTGTAGCGTGCACTGCTGACCGGATTCACGACGGTGAGAAGGAGTGCAATCCCGACAACGATCAGGCCGCGATATGCCATCGACAGCGGCCCCGTCGTCCTCCGCCTCAGCTGCACGAGCGCACCGATGCCCACCAACAACGGATAGATAGCACCGGCGTACATGATCGAGCGCACCGCGGGGTCCGTCCACGCCGCTGAACGCGCGGCAAAGGCTTGATCCCTGCTACCGAAAAGCGATCCCGCACCGACCCTGGAGATGAAATACAAGCTGAGTACGATGCCCGCGCCGACGAGCACCAGGGTCGGCCAGGTTCGCACCTGGGTCACCACCCGAACGGGGGCACTCCCCCGTTCTCGAATCCCGGTCGTCAGCTTGTTGCGCTCATGCCCGTAGGCACCCAATCGCCCGATTTCATAGCAGGCGACGCCGAGACAGACCAAGGCGGCCGTAGGGAGCTCGAGCGACTCGTCGATACCTTGCGTCGTCCGCGAGATGAGACCACTTCGGATCTGGACGGTTGGAGCAATCCCCATGAAGACGTAGACGAACATCCAGAAGAAGAAGTCGAACAGCATCGGACGGCCGACAACGATGATGAGGGCGAGTCGCAGACCCGCCCACACGACGAGGATCAGAGTCAGAATCCACGCCTGTCCTCTGCCGACGTCTGGCACCTGTACCAGGAGAGCCAGCGGCACGACAGCGGCAAGGATTGCACCGAGAACGGTGACCCCGAGGACGGTGCGAAAAGTCGTTGCCGACCCCGACGTCCCGACGGTTGCGCCGGGTCCAGGTTCCGTCACGAAAGCGCAGTTTTCACACGGACTGCAATTGCGGCATGACCTGCTTCGTTCACACTGACACCGTCACTTGCGACCATCGATGGATCGAGAACATTCGGTTCGAGCAGACTAACGTACGTGGCGCCGACGCGCGCCGCGGCGGCGCTAACCTCACTGTCCAATTCGGCTGCCCGACTATCGTCCATACCGTTGAGCGCCGCCGGGCCGACTACGACCAGAGTAGCATCGGGCACTCCGACGCGCAGGGCGGCAAGTGCGGCATTGATGGTTGCCACTGCTTCAGGCAGATCCACATTCGTGCCGGCCCGCTCCGCCGCCACCACGACGACGGAGGGATTCAGGCCGACGGTCTTGGCCACCAAGTCCTGGTAGCTCGGACACGGCGAGGGCCCACAGGTTCCGGGTGTGACTCCAAACGCGATGACACCTTCTTTTGTCGCGAGATTGACCTCTTGCCAGCCCTTGTCTGCAGCGAGCCCAGTCGACCAACGGGTGGCCTGGCCGCTGACTCCGGCTCCCGAGGTCGATGCCCCACCGAGGAACACGGCCGTAGGAGCACGTGGAACGGCGGTGATGGTGGGGTATGGGTCTTTCGGCGCTCCTGCGTCTTCCGTGCCGACCGGTTGCAGCGCGAGGAGTGCAAGCCCGATGGCACCCACGAAAAGCACGGCGACGACGAGAAATTTCCACCACCGAGGCCGCATGAGACGTCGGGCTATCATGTGCTCATAGTGGCACGCATATGCCCCCCCTACGTGGGTCGCTGTGATAACGAGGTTCTTGATAGAGTCTCAGTATTGGCTGGTCAATCCGGTGCCGCTCGACACGGTGAAGGGCGAACGCGTGGATCAACGTGGATTCTGGAACCTCTTGCGATCTCGATGGGTTGCGCTCGTCACATTCACCATTCTTGGCGTCATCGCCGCTTCGGTCTACGTGCTGACCACCGAGCCTGAGTACTCCGCGGAAGCAGAGTTATTCGTTTCGGCAATCGGTAGCGATAACACCAGTGACCTCGCGCAGGGCAGCAATTATTCACAACAGCAGGCCCGCAATTACAGCATCATGGCGACCCGCCAGATCGTCTTGGACCCTGTGATAACCGCGCTTGGATTGAAAACCACTGTCGGTGAACTTGGTGATCGGGTATCTGCCTCGGTGCCACTGAACACGTCTCTCATTTCGATCGCTGTCACGGATACCTCGCCGGACCGCGCCGCCGCCACTGCCGACGCGGTGGCGACGAGTCTGGTCAATACGGTGATCCGTCTGGTCCCGAAAAGGAGCGACGGCACTACACCATTACGCCTCGAGTCCGTGCAGAGTGCGACGACACCCACCGCGCCTTCCGCCCCCAGCCCGTCGATCGCACTGGCATCCGGATTGCTGGGCGGCTTCGTTGCCGGGCTCGGCTTCATTCTCCTGCGGGAGCTGACGAGCGCAAAAGTGAGAACCGCGGAACAGCTCAGGCAGTTCGGTCTGACACTTCTCGGGACGATTGTGTACGACCGCGGGAGTGTCAACAACCCGCTGGTCCCGCAACGAGGCTTCAGCCCCATTCGGGCCGAGGAATTCAAGCAGGTCAGAACGAACCTGCATTTCCTCCAGGCGAATGAGCGCCACAAGGTGTTCGTCGTCACCTCGTCCATTCCCGGCGAAGGAAAATCCGTCACGGCGGCGAACCTCGCCATCACACTCGCGGCCTCCGGCAGCCTGGTGTGTCTGGTCGAAGCGGACCTGCGGAGACCGTCCCTGGCCGACTATTTCGACCTCGAGGGATCGGTCGGTCTTTCGACTATTCTGGCCCACGACGCCGACGTGGATGATGTCCTCCAATCCTGGGGGCCGGACGGCCTCCAGATCCTGTTGTCAGGGCAGGTTCCCCCGAACCCGAGCGAACTGCTTTCCTCCACACACGCCCAACAGGTTTTCGCCTCGCTGCGCGACCGGTTCAACGTCGTCGTCATTGACTGCCCGCCTCTCCTGCCCGTGACTGACGCAGCTATCCTCGGAAGGTATTTCGGCGGGGCAGTTCTCGTCGTCGGGTCGGGAAAGGTCGAAACGCGGGAACTCCGGAAAGCCGTCGAGAGCCTCAAAACGGCAGGGACTCCGGTGCTCGGCGCGATCCTGAACCTGGCACCCGCTCGGCTTCTCGGTCGAAATCGAGGCAGGTATTACATGCCGCACACGGCGGCGGAGCAGGAGCCGTCACGTGAGGAACAATCCGTCCGCAGCCACGAGGAAGAAGTCGCACTCCGCAAACGGTAGCGATGTCACACGATCTACTCGACACAAAAGGGTGCTGCCGACCCGCAGGCAGTTCGGCAGCACCCGGCTATGTTCCGATGATCCTGGTTACTGGGTCCTGCTGCTTGCGGCGTAATACTGCAGATCCTGCACGACAGGGCGCGCAACGACTGTGTGAGGAGAGGTGACCGCGGCGATCTGCGCCCCGTTCCGGTCTGCACTCGCACCGACCGTGCCCAGCGCCAGCGGGAACGTCCTGCTTGATTCTCCTGCCGGCGCCTCGAACGATGTCTTTTTTCCTCCGATTGAGACCGTGACCGTCGCCGGTGCCGTGAGGAATGTGAGCACTCCGACGGTATCCCGAGGCTTCATGGCTGTTCCGCTCAACGTGGGCGACATGAGCTGCTGCGGCGTGGTCGGCGTCGCTGCATAGGGCTGAATCCGGTGCGTCAAGTAGATCGAGTCGTTGACGATAGCCGGCGCCGAGCCCTTCTTGAACTGGCTCAGGTAGTACGCGTTGATATCCAGGAAGGCCTCGCCGTGCGCTGCCGAAGGAGCAAACGACGTCCCCTCGGAGTAGTCGTTCCACGTGACCAGTTGCACCAATTCAGAACCGTTCGACAGCGCCCGTTTCCAAGACGCCTTCAGGGTTTCCGTATTGCCGGCTTCGTCATAGAGGTAGCTTCGGGGCCGGACGTCCTGGACGGCAACGGGAGACATCCACTTCACGCCGAGTGCTCGTGCCTTCGCCGCGTAGTCGGGACCGTTCTCGATGGTCACCGGCGTCCGGGTTCCCCAGTTGCTCAACGCATAACTGATCGGTGCAAAACTCTTCAGGTTCTCGTCACTGGCATTAAGGAATACGGCGATGAACGCCGTCTTGATTCCATACTGCGAAGCCAACGTCGACTTCAACTGCCCCCACCAGACCGCGTTCTGACGCTCGGCGGCGAAGGAGGAGAGAACGAATTCGCCTGTACTCAGACGATAGGTGGCCGGGGACTTGTATAATTCGGCAAGTTTCGCCGCGATGGTCGCGATGCTGGCCTTTCCGGCGCTGGCCGTCATATCCAGGTTCGGGACAATGGTGAAGTTTCTGCCGGACTGCTCCGCGCCCTGCACCAAATCGAGTGTTCGCTCCCAGTTGAGGCCGGACAGACTCATGATGTCGACGGTGAAGCCATCGATACCGGCATCTGCCGCGTCGGTGACTTCCTCTTTCATATCAGTGAGTTTCCAATCCCCCGAGCGCGGAGCGCGAGCCTCAGGGCGGTCGCGCAGCAATCCGCCGTAGTTGGCGTGGATGCCTCCCTCGCCCTGCGAGGTGAGGTAGTTGATCGCGTAGTAATCGGATGCGGGTGCCTTGTTCTCGATGGAGATGGGGTACGGCGGAAAGTAGTGTGCAAAGACCTTTTTGCCGGTGGTGTTCGGCCCGGGAACCGCGAATGACAGGTTGTCGGATCCGGTGGCCGAGCCGGTCGCCGAGCCGGTTGCCGCGAGGACGAGCTTCAGCGTGGGGCGCGCCTCCCCTTTGCCTACGAACGAGGTGCTGACAAACTTCTGGGCGAAGCGCACCTCGAACGCAGTCGACCCGGACAACGCTGTACCGTTCAGACCCGAGAGCGGCACAGAAATTGTCTGTCCGGTCAGAGCCCGAACCGATGCCCCACTCAGTTCCGTGTCGATGTGGGCCGGGCGGTTCGACTCAGTCAGAGACGACGCGCTCCAGTCCGAGGAGACCGGATAGACCTGCACGCCAGGTGCGGTAGAGGTGGTGCTGGCGACTTTCAAGTCCAATGTCGCCGACACGACGCTCATGCCCGTGTACTGTGCCGTGTCGAATTTGAGGAAGGTCTTGTCAGCCAGCGACGTGGCGCTGACGTACGGCGTGGCGTTCTGGGGTGTGCTGGGTTCGCGGATAGTGGTCCAGGTGGCCTCCCCCGCTTTCACTGCGATCGGGGCAGCGGCGACAGCCTGGGGAGAGGTCACCGCCGACGCGGGCAACGGAACGAAAGCCGATAGGGCCAGCACTGTCGCCGCAAGGACGGCCGTGAGTTGCCATAGCTTGGCGAGACGTGGCTTGCCATTGGGGTGCCGGTTCAGGAATTTGATCGGGGATTTTTGGGCAGCATACAGAGCAGACATACAACATCTCAAGATTGTGCGCGATCGAGAGCGCGAGGGACGTGACCCCCGAAGAGGGGCCACCTGAGCAATATTCGAATGCTATCGAAGGGTAGTGCGATTACCAAATAAAACGAGAGTGTCAAGGGCCTGGACAGACCACCGGCAGAGATTATTTCGACGGGAGCGAGCACATATTCAGGACCGCCGTCCGACCGGTCTGGGCCTGCTGTCGCCGGGATTCTCCCGGCCGGCCTCAGGCCGCGAAGCGGTCCGTCGCCTCGATGATCGCGTCCAGGTTGCCCGGCTCGTCGAAGGAGTGACCGGCATCCGGGATCAGCCTGAAATCGGCCTCCGGCCAGTTCTGGTGCAGCTCCCAGGCGGTGAACGCGGGGGTGCACATGTCATAGCGGCCCTGCACGATGACGCCGGGAATGTCTTTCAGCCGGTCCGCGTCGCGGATCAGCTGGTTCGGTTCGAACCAGCCGGAGTTGGTGAAGTAGTGGTTCTCGATCCGGGCGAAGGCCACCGCGAACGCCGGCTCGGTGAAGCGCTCGATCGTGTCGGGCTGCTGCAACAGCGTGATTGTGGAGGACTCCCAGGTGGACCAGGCCACGCCGGCCCGCTCGCGCACGTACTGATCGGGGTCGTGCAGCAGGCGCTTGTAGGCCTTGATCAGGTGGCCGCGCTCCTCCACCGGAACCGGGGCGATGAAGCTCTCCCAGAGATCCGGATAGATCGCCGCGGCGCCGCCCTCGTAGAACCAGTCGAGTTCCATCGGGCGCAGCGTGAAGATGCCGCGCAGCACGAGCTCGGTGACCCGGGCCGGGTGCTTCTCGGCGTACGCGAGGCTGAGGGTGCTGCCCCAGGACCCGCCGCAGACCAGCCAGCGATCGATGTCGAGGTGCTCACGCAGTTTCTCGAGGTCGGACACGAGGTGCCAGGTGGTGTTGGTGGTGAGGTCGGCGTCCGCCGCGCTCGCGTGCGGCGTGCTCTGACCGCAGCCACGCTGGTCGAAAAGGATGATGCGGTACTTTTCCGGGTCGAACACACGGCGCTGCTTCGGGCTCGATCCGCCGCCCGGCCCTCCGTGCAGGTAGACGGCCGGCTTGCCGTCGGGGTTGCCGGATGTCTCCCAGTAGATGGTCTGCCCGTCACCGACCTCGAGAAGTCCGGTTTCGTAGGGTTCGATCTCGGGGTAGAAGGTGCGCATACCCCCGAGCCTATTCGCCGGGTGCGCCGGCGCGGAATCGGGCCGGTCACGGAGTGACGAGGCCGAGCCTGTGGGCGAGGATGACGACCTGCACTCGGTCACGCAGCTCAAGCTTGGCAAGGATGCGTCCGACGTGGCTCTTGACGGTGGACTCGGATAGGAAGAAACGTTCGGCGAGTTCCGGGTTCGACAGACCCTCCGCGACCGCGAGGAACACCTCGTGCTCCCGCTCGGTGAGCAGGCCGAGTCGGCCGGCGTCGGCATCCGCTTCGGTGACGTCGGTCTCCCGCTCTGCCCCCGGAAGCTTTGCTCCGAACAGGTCCAGCATGCGCCGGGTCACACGCGCCGAAACGGAGGCGTCGCCCGAGGCCACGGCCCGGATAGCCGCGGTGAGTTCAGCGGGCTGGGCGTCTTTCAGCAGGAACCCGCGCGCGCCCGCGCGGAGGCCACCGAAGGCGTACTCGTCGAGGTCGAAAGTGGTGAGAATGATGATCCGGCTGTCGGGGCACGCGGCGGTGATCCGCCGTGTGGCCTCGATACCGTCGATTCCGGGCATCCGCACATCCATCAGAATGACGTCGGGATGCAGGCCGGCGGCGAGTGCGATCGCCGCGGCGCCGTCGCCGGCCTCGGCCACCACGGTGAAATCGTCCTCGGCCTCGAGCACCATCCGGAAGCCCGTGCGCAGCAGCGCCTGGTCGTCGACGAGCAAGATCCGGATCGGCGTCATGCCCGTTCCCCCGTCTCGTCGACCGTCATCGTCGCGCGCACCTGCCAGCCGCCGCCGGGACGGCTCCCGGCCACGAGGGTGCCGTCGTAGAGCGCAACGCGCTCACGCAGCCCGATGATGCCCCGCCCGGCAGTCGACGACGGCACTGTGGCCGACGCGTTCCGGCCGTCGTCGGCGATGACCACCTCGAGCCGACCCGGCACCCGGGTCAGTCGCACGGTCACCGCGCTCGGATGCGCCGAATACCGCAGCGCGTTGGTCAGCGATTCCTGCACGATCCGGTAGACCGTCAACTGCAGACTCTGGCTCCCGGGAATGCGCCCGGTGAGTTCCAGCCGGGCGGGCAGCCCGGCGGCGCGGAACGATTCGACCAGGTCGACGAGCTGGTCGGCGCCGGGTTGGGGCCGGAGGGGGACATCCGTCCCCTCGGGGTCGCCCTGCTCCTGAGGACCCTCACTCAGCACGCCGAGCAGCCGGCGCATCTCGGACATCGAGCCACGGCCGGTCCGGGCCACCTCGCGCAGCGCAGCGCGCGAACGTTCCGGGTCTTTGACGAGCAGCGCGTCGGCCCCGTCGGCGAGCGCGACCATGACCGAGAGGCTGTGCGCGATGATGTCGTGCATTTCCCGAGCGATGCGCCCGCGTTCGGTGATGCGGGCGAGCTGGGCCTGCTGGTCGCGCTCCCGAGCCAGCTGTGCGGCCAGTTCGACCAGCGCGGCCACGTAACGCTTGCGATCGCCGACCGTGACGCCGATCAGGGTGGCCGCGAGCATGAGGACCGCGGATTGGGAGGCGACCGCGAGCCAGGATGCGTAGCTGCTCGCGCCCAGAAAAGCACCCAGGGCGCCGATGCCGATCGCCACGGCGAGGCCGAACCATGCGCTTCGCACGCCACGGTAGACCGCGGCGGTGTAAAGCGCGATCAGCACGGGCAGGGTGTCGCCCTGGCCGGGGAAAGCGGCGACCAGTCCGGCGCAGGTCACCCCGAGCACGAGAAGCGGGGCGTGCCGTCGGACCAGCAGTGCGGCCGTGATGACCATCACCACGGCGGCGGTGATGAGGGCCTGCGGCGGCAGTCCGGGCCCGGCCTGCCGTGTCAGGTCGATCAGGAAGCCGACGGCCATCGGCACGAAATAGGCGCCCGCGACCAGCGCGTCGCTGAGCCACGGATGCCGCGCCCAGAACCGTCCGGCCACCCCCGGCGGTGTCGGCAGACGCAGTTCACCCTCGGTCGGCACAAGCTGCCGACCGAGGGTGAGCTGTGATTCGGTCATTCAGAGGACTCTACGCGTCCCTCCGCTTCAACACCGCAGCGGCACCGACCAGGCTGACCGCGAGCCAGCCGAGGACCACCAGCAGGTTGACCCACCACTCGATCGGCACCGGGCTGAACGACATCAACCCGAACATGTTGATGCCCGCGTTCGACACCAGATACGGCAGCACCGTGGCGGCCCACGGGGCAGCGATCACCTGGAACACCATCGGCAGCAGCAGCACGATGCCGAGCACGACGGCGATGCCGCCGGCCCCGCTGCGCACGATGGTGCCGATGCCGAGGGCGAAGACCGCGATCAGGGCCAGGTAGAGCGCCCCGCCGAGCACCGGCAGGAACACGGCTGGATCCGCGATGCTGACGCCCAAGCCCTGCCGGGAAAGCACCAGCGACGCCACCAGATAGGAACCGAGGTTGGCGGCCAGCCCAACCGCGAAGGTCATGACGAACAGCACGGCGGCCTTCGCCGCGAGGGCGGGCAGCCGGCGCGGCACCGCGGTCAACGTGGACCGAATCATGCCAGTGGAGTATTCGCCGCTGATGGTCAGCGCGCCGAGGACGGCCACGATGAGTTGGCCGAAGAACACCCCGAATGTCGCGGTCTGGGCGATGAAAGTCGCCTGGTCCGCCGCGGGGATCATCGAGGCGTCCGCACCCTGCAGGTCGAGAGTGGAGGACATGACCGCCGCGAGGGCGAGCGAGACCACTACGAGCAGGGCGTACGACCAGGCCGTCGAGCGCACGCTGCGCAGCTTGATCCACTCCGACCGCAGCAACCCCGTCGCGCTCAGGCCGTGCACAGCGGATGCGGCGCCGGGCACGGTGCCGTCCGCGGCCGGGGAGGAGGAAGCAGCGGGCGCGGGCGTCTTGGTCGCGGTTGTCTCGGTCATCGTCCGGCCTCCTGCAGTTGCGCGGAGCCGCTGGCGCGGTACTCCACCTCGTCTTGGGTCAGGGCCAGGTAAGCCTCCTCGAGTGACGCGCTCACGCCGGTCAGCTCGTGCAGCACGATACCCGCGGCGGCGGCCTGTTCGCCGATGTCACCGGCCGAAATGCCGGCTACCTCGAGCAGGTCCTGCTCTCCGGTAGTGACGGTGACGTCGGGCTGGGCGAGCAGGGCCGCGAGCTGGGCGGACTGAGGGGTGCGCACGCGCACCCGGTGCGTGCCGGCCATGCCGATAATCTCGGAGGCCGGGGCATTCGCGATCAGCTTTCCCCGGCCCAGCATGATCAGGTGGTCGGCCGTGAGAGCCATTTCGCTCATCATGTGCGAGGACAGCAGCACGGTGCGGCCCTCCGCGGCGAGGTGCCGCATCAGCTGGCGCACCCACTGCACGCCCTCGGGGTCGAGCCCGTTGACGGGCTCGTCGAGAATCAGCACCGCAGGGTCGCCGAGCAGCGCCGCTGCGATACCGAGGCGCTGGCCCATGCCGAGGGAGAAGCGGCCGACGCGCGTGCGGGCGACGGCTCCAATCCCGGTGAGCTCGATCACCTCGTCGACCCGGGCGGCCGGGATGCCGTGGGTGGCCGCCAGGGCCAGCAGGTGGTTGCGGGCCGAGCGGCCGGTGTGCACGGCCCTCGCGTCGAGCAGCACGCCCACCTCGCACAGCGGCGCTCGGTGCTCGCTGTAATGCTTGCCGTTGACCGTGACCGATCCGGCGGTCGGCCGGTCGAGTCCGACGATCATGCGCATGATGGTGCTCTTGCCGGCGCCGTTCGGACCCAGCAGGCCGGTCACCTTGCCGGGCTGCACGGTGAAGTCGATCGCGTCGACCGCGGTCTTGCCGCCGTGCCGTTTGGTCAGGGACTGTGCCTGAATCATCCGTCTCCTCGTTGTACATCGGTGGGGCCGGTCTCACCGTGTGAGATCGGCACGTCATCGACGCTACGGGGGGACGGATGCTGCACGCATCGGCCCGGCGGACGCTTGTGCGCCCGCCGGCCTCGTACCTGGGTACGACACGACGGTGCCCGTTCCGGTAGAGAGCGGCCGGCGGAACGGGCACTCTTCACCGGATCGGGGCTACCTCTTGGCGGGAGCCTTCTCGGCGCGGGGAGCGGTGCCGTTGGCACGCTGGGTTTGGTAGTAGTCCCTGGCCTCGTTCTGGCGCTCCTGCTCGGCACCGCTGGCGATTGCCGACCGGAGGTGGTCCTGGCTGTAGCCGAAGGCGTCGACCAGGTCGACGGAGTGGGGACGGAGCCGGGCGATGATGCGGTCGATGTAGGCCGTGACCGACTGTGCCCGCTTGGCCGACAGGCGCCCGTGGATCAGGTACCAGGCCAGGTGCTTCTCTACCAGCCCGAGGCCGAACAGGTCGCGCAGCCAGGTCAGGACCTGCTTCGTGCCGGCGTCTTCGGCGGTCTCCACCGCCCGGGTGAACGCCTCCCACTGCAGCAGCTCGCCGTGCGAACGGGCCGCCTCGATCAGCTGGTCCTGGTTGGCGTTGAAGAGGGCCGCGGCTTCCTTCGGTGCCAGCTTGCCGGCCGAGCGGAGCTTGCCCGCTATCTCGGCGATCATGGTTTCGACCCGGTTGGTGAGCAGCTCCCGCTGCACCGCGGTGTCGCGGAGGTGGCCCACGGAGCGAGCGGTGGAGCCGAAGTCGGAGACCGCCTGGCCCAGGGTGCGGAGCCCGGTACCGTGGTAGGCGCGGCCGGCAGCTTGCTGCACGACGTAGCGGGCGAGCACGCCCGGGCCGGCTGACGCGAACTTGCGGCTGTAGTCGGTGAGCAGACGCTTCGCGACGAGTTGCAGGAGCACGTTGTTGTCGCCCTCGAAGGTGGCGAAGACGTCCAGGTCGGCGCGCAGGCCGACCAGCCGGTTCTCGGCCAGGAATCCGGCGCCGCCGCAGGCTTCGCGGGCCTCCTGCAGGGTGTCGAGAGCGTGCCAGGTCGAGAGCGGCTTGAGGGCGGCGGCAAGGGTTTCGAGGTCCTGCCGGTCGGCATCCGTGTCGGCCTGGCCACTGAAGACCTGATCGAACTTGACCAGGAACTCGTCGTGGGCGAACGTGTGCGCGTAGGTCGTGGCCAGGCGCGGCAGCAGACGGCGCTGGTGGCGCTGGTAGTCGAGGATGACCTCCTCGTCGGTGTCGCTACCGGCGTTGAACTGGCGGCGCTGGCTGCCGTAGGTGATGGCGATCGTGAGGGCCATCGCCGAAGCCTGGGTGGCGGCGCCGTCGAGCGAGACGCGGCCCTGCACGAGGGTGCCGAGCATGGTGAAAAAGCGGCGGCCGGGGCTGGAGATCGGGCTGGTGTAGGTCCCGTCCTGGGCGACGTCGCCATAGCGGTTGAGCAGGTTTTCGCGGGGGATGCGCACCCCGTCGAAGTGGAGCCGCCCGTTGTCGATGCCGTTGAGGCCGCCCTTGAGTCCGTCGTCCTCGCCACCGATGCCGGGGAGGAAATCCCCGGACTCGTCGCGGATCGGCACCCAGAATGCGTGCACTCCATGGTTGACGCCCGCGGTGATCAGCTGCGCGAAGAGAACGGCGGCGATGCCGTCCTTCGCGGCGTTTCCGAGGTAGTCCTTCCACGCCGCGCGGAACGGGGTGTCGATAACGAATTCCTGCGTGGCAGGGTCGTAGGTCGAAGTCGTGCCAATGGCCGCGACATCCGAGCCGTGGCCGGTTTCGGTCATCGCGAAGACGCCCGGGACCTGCATGGTCATGATGCCCGGCAGGTAGGCGTCGTGGTGCTTCTTGGTGCCGAGGTGCAGCACGGCCGCGCCGAACAGACCCCACTGCACGCCCGCCTTGATCTGCAGGCTGGGGTCGGCGGTGACGAGTTCCTCGAACCCGGCGATGTTTCCGCCGTGGTCGTCGGCGCCGCCCAGGTGCGTCGGGAACGCGCGGTGCACGTGCCCGTTCTCGGCCAGGATCAGGAGCTGGCCCAGCACGCGTTCGCGGTGCTCGGCCATGGATTGGCCCTCGATGCGCTGCAGTTCGGGCTTGGCCGTGAGCTCGCGGGCCAGCAGGCGCACGTCGGCCCAGGTGCCGAGCAGCTGTCGGTGCAGCGACTCGATGTTGACCGTGGGTGCACCGGCCTGGCCGGCGATCATGACCGGGCCGGTGTCGACGCCGGGCGCCACGGGGGGCGTGACGGCGACGGTCGTGGCCAGGGTCGCGTCCGTCTTCTTGTCCGTCTTGGCGGGGGTAGTGCTGTTGGAGCGCTGAGCAGTGTCAACCATCATTGGTCCTTCGTCTTCGCGCGAACTCGAAATTTTCTTACACGCTAGGCGGCTCTCACGAAGCGGGGAAATAGTGCGTGACGGGCCTACAACGAAGCATGCTCCGCCCGGCATTCGTCTTGTAGGTTTCCTCAGCGCTAAAGGGTATGACGGAACGGTTACCCACAAACGGGGCACCACCTCTGCCGGAGCGAGGGCCCGGCCGCTCCTGACGGCACAGGTCGTCGGGGTGCGGGCGGTGACGTGGAAGAGGTGCCAGTGGCGAGGGCCGAATGCGGACTGGCCGGGGCGGTCGTCTTCGACGAGGCCGACGACGTGCAGCCCGGCCAGGAGCGCCTCGACCTGGCCGCGGTCATGGAAGTTCATGTCTGCGCGGCCGGCCCATTCATCGTGGGGGCCGAAGAATTCTCCGGCAAACCAGGCGCCGGGCGTCAGCGCCGCGCGGATGCCCGCCCACAGGTCGGGGAACACCGCGGGGTCGCAGAAGGGCAGGGAAAACCCCGCATAGACGAGGTCTGCGGCGGGCAGCTCGGGGAGGTCCTCGAAGCGGGACCGGTGAAAGACCAAGCGGGACTGCTCTGCGGCGCGCAGGCCCGTCCGGACCCTGACCTCGGAGCCCGGGTCGGCGTCGAACGCGTGTACGGTCCAGCCGGCGGCGAGCAGGTGCCGGGTCTCGGTGCCCGCACCGCAGCCCAAGTCGATCGCAGTGCCGGGTGGGGCGGGTGACGCGTCGGCACGGAGGTCGAGGGCACGGAGCAGCACCGCACGCGGAGGGCGACCGGCCTGAGCGTTGAAGTACTCGGTCCAGTCCATTACCCAGTTCTACCCGGTTTCGCGGGATGCTGCGGGTTGGGGCAGGGACGGGAGGCGTCAGGTTCCGGCGGACACGACCTCGAGGAGGGCGGCACCGTAGGCGTCGAGCTTCTTGGCTCCGACGCCGGAGATGCCGTCGAGGTCGGCCAGAGTGGCCGGCTTCGTCGCGGCGATCGCCAGCAGCGTTGCGTCGCCGAAGATAATGTAGGCCGGCACGCCCTGCTCTTTGGACTGGGCGGAGCGCCAGACCCGCAGCGCCTCGAACAGGGCCTCCTGCTCGGGGCTGAGATCGGCCGCGGCCGCCTTCGCGGCGCTTTTGCGGGCCCCGGCCGCGGGGCGGACGGCCCGTTCGGGCTCGGTGCGGAGCTCCACTGTGCGGCGACCAGCGAGGACCTCCGCGGCGGCATCCGTCAGCACCAGGGTACCGTATTCGCCGGAGGTGGCCAGGAAACCCTGGGCGAGGAGCTGCCTCACGACGCCGCGCCACTGCTGGTCGCTGAGGTCGGCGCCGATGCCCCAGGTGGCCAGCCGGTCGTGGCCGTGCTGAGTGGTGCGCGGGGTCACCTTGCCGCGCAGGATGTCGATAAGCTGCCCGGCGCCGAAGCGCTGATTACGCTCGCGCAGCAGGCGCACCACGGTGGAGAGCAGTTTCTGTGCGGGGACGGTGCCGTCCCAGCCGACGGGGGGTTCAAGGCAGGTGTCGCAGTTGCCGCACGGCTCGCTGGACTGGCCGAAGTAGCGCAGCAGGTTGACCCGGCGGCAGCTGACGGTCTCACAGAGCGCGAGCATGGCGTCGAGGTGGGCGGAGAGCTTGCGCCGGTGGCCGAGGTCGCCAGGCGACTCGTCGATCATGCGGCGCTGCTGCACGACGTCTTGCAGGCCATAGGTGAGCCAGCCGGTGGAGGGCAGGCCGTCGCGGCCCGCGCGGCCGGTCTCCTGGTAGTAGCCCTCGACGGACTTGGGCAGGTCGATGTGGGCGACGAAACGCACGTCCGGTTTGTCGATGCCCATGCCGAACGCGATCGTGGCGACGATGATGACGCCCTCCTCACGGAGGAACCGGGACTGGGTGCGGGCGCGCACCCCCTGGTCGAGGCCCGCGTGGTAGGGCAGCGCGTTGAGCCCATTCTGGCGCAGGAAGTCGGCGGTCGCCTCGACGGTCTTGCGACTGAGGGCATAGACAATGCCGGCATCCGTGGGGTGCTCGGCCTTGATGAAGGCCAGAAGCTGCTTGCGCGGCTCGGCCTTGCCGACGATGCGGTATTGGATGTTGGGCCGGTCGAAGCTGGCGACGAAGTGCCGGGCAGCGCCCATCTGTAGCCGGGTGGTGATCTCTTTATGGGTGGCGTCGGTGGCCGTGGCGGTGAGAGCGATGCGCGGAACGTCGGGCCAGCGGTCGGCCAGGTCGGACAGGGCCAGGTAGTCGGGCCGGAAGTCGTGCCCCCACTGCGACACGCAGTGGGCCTCGTCGATGGCGAAGAGGGCGATGGTGCCGCGGTCGAGGAAACGCTTGGTGGCCTCGGAGGAGAGTCGCTCGGGGGCGACGTAAAGCAGGTCGAGGTTGCCGGCGAGATAGTCGCGCTCGACCGTGCCCCGCGCAGCGGAGTCCTGGCTGGAGTTGAGGAACGCGGCGCGCACGCCCACGGCGGTGAGCGCGTCGACCTGGTCTTGCATGAGGGCGATCAGCGGCGAGATGACGATGCCGGTGCCCTCCCGCACGAGCGAGGGGATCTGATAGCACAGGCTCTTACCGCCCCCGGTGGGCATCAGCACGACGGCGTCGTTGCCGTTGATGACCTGGTCGATGATGGCGGCCTGCTCGCCGCGGAAGGAGTCGTAGCCGAAGACCGTGCGCAGGGCCTCGCCAGCCGTCGCGAACTTCGCGGTGGCGCGGCGGGGCGGGGTGGCGGGTACGCGAAGGGCGGATGCGCCGGCACCGGCGCGGCCTGCCGGGCCCGGCCGGTCCGGGGCAGGTTCCCACTCCCTGGCTCCGCCGGCATAGCCGTCGGGCGGTGGCGGGGCGTCGAATTCGTCGGGTGGTTCGAACTCGTCAGGATTCCACGGTATTTCGGCGTTCCAACTCACCCGGCAACTCTACCTTCGCCCTCCGATGGTGCGGGTCGGCTACGCGGGCTGGTCGGGCCGCTCGGGCTGATTCGGTGGGCGAGGCGCGCGTCGGCGGATGGCGAGGAGGGTTCCCGCCACGGCGACGAGGACGGCACCGAGGGCGGCGGCGAACCAGACGGCGACGAGGGGGGCTTCGGCGGGGGCGATGGCGCGTGTGTCCGTGGAATCCGGGGGAGCAGCATCCGCGGCGGCGTCCGCGGTCTCGGCGCAGACCGGCTTGGCCGGGGACCCTTCAGCCAATGCCTGGTCGGCGGCCGGTTGCCAGGTGAAGGTGAAGTCGCCGGACACCGGATGCCCGTCGATCGAGACCCCCTGCCAGGTCACCGTGTACTTGCCCGGCTGGCCCAGCTGGGCCTCGGTCTCGACGGTTGGACCGAGCAGGCTGATACAGCCGTCACCGTAGTAGAGAGGCGTGGCCACACCGGAGGGCCCGCTGATGAGCATCCCGCTGCCCGCTCCCCCGTCTCCGAGGTCAAGCAGGGCATCGTTCGTCGTCACTGTGAACAGCGAAGGCTGTTCAGTCACGACGGCGCCCGCGGCCGGGGAGGACCCGCCCACGGAGTTGTGGGCCGATGCCGGGGCGGCGGACCACCCCAGCACCGCGGCGCCCAGCGCGAGCGCTGCCCACTGCCGTGCCCTGTTTCCTCGTTTCACAGCGACCTGTCTCCCCGCCTCACACAGTTGTGGGTTTCAGGATACCGGCCACTCGCTAAGCTCACTTTCTATGCTTACCGCGGTCCTCGGCCTCACCGGCGCACTCATCTTCGGGAGTGCCGACTTCCTTGGCGGGCTCGCCGCCAAGCGCATGAGTTCCCTGCTCGTGACGGCCGTCGCCGCGGCATCCGGGCTCGTGGCCCTGCTGCTCGCCCTACCGTTTGTGGTAGGGGTCTGGTCGCCGTCGGCCGTTCTGTGGGGCGGATTGTCCGGAGTCAGCGGCGCAATCGCGATCTCGCTGCTCTACGCCTGCCTCGCGATCGGGCCGATGAGCATCCTCTCGCCGCTCACGGCCGTGGTGTCGGCGGTCGTGCCGATGACGGTGGGGCTGGCCGGCGGCGACCGCCTCGCCCCGATCGGCTACTGGGCGCTCGGCCTGGCGCTCGTGGCGGTGCTGCTCGTGGGTTTCGTTCCCGAGCGCGGCGCCGTGCGGCCGAGCCTGCTCGGCGTGCTGATGGCCCTCGGCTCCGGCACGATGATCGGCGCCTTCATGGTGATGATCGACCTGACCCCCGCGGACAGCGGGCTCGTGCCGCTGGTGATGAACCGCGCGGTGAATGCGGCGATCATGTTCTCGGTGGTCGGGCTGCTCGCCCTGGTCGCGTTGCGGCGGCGACGTTCACTGGTGACGACCGCGCCGATGACGGGTTCGCTCAGACCGGTGACGGATGCCGCGCCGCAGCCCCGCTCGACGCTCACCATCGGGCTGCGGCTGGCCGTGGCCTGCGGCGTGATCGACGTCATGGCCAATGTGTTGCTGCTGCTCGGCATGCGCGCCGGGGACCTCAGCGTGATGAGCGTACTCACGGCAATGTACCCGGCCGGCACGATCCTGCTCGCCGCCGTGGTGCTCCGGGAACGGATCGCACCGGTGCAGTGGTTGGGCCTCGCGCTCGCCCTCGGCGCGGCCGGAATGCTCGCGCTGGCCTGACGGACCGGGCGGCGACGGGCATCCTGTCACCGCCGACACCGTCACCCACTCGTTACGAACGACTGCCTCGGGACCCTTGCCGCGCGCAGCGATGCCACGGTACTGTCAGGCCCACACCTGAATTAGTGAACGACTGGTCGGTCACTAATTATCTGTTCCTCTGAAGGAGATTCCAATGAAGAAGTCTCGTCTGCGTTTCATCGCGCCGATTGCCGTGATCACAGCCCTCGCGCTGGCCGGATGCAGCACCTCGAACCTGGGGGGAACGGCCAAGGACGACCCTGCAGCGGAGGCCGGCCCGATCAAGATCGGCGCGGTTCTCGACGTCACCGGCGTCGGCGCCAGCCTCGGCGTGCCGGAGCAGAACACGCTCACAATGCTGGCCAAGCAGCTCAACGACGACGGCGGCATCGACGGCCGCGACGTCGAACTCACCATCATCGACAACCAGTCGACCGAGGACGGCGCGGCCAAGGCCACGAGCAAGCTGATCGAGAGCGACAAGGTCGACATCATCATCGGTGCCTCACGCACCGGGCCCAGCCTGGCCATGCGCCCCATCGCGGAAGCCGCGAAGATCCCGATGATCTCCGTCGCGGCCAACGTGGCCATCGTCGAGGGCTCGGAGTGGGTCTTCAAGACCGCGCAGAACGACGTGGTCGTGCTCGAGCGCATCCTCGACGACGCCGAGGCGAAGGGATACACCAAGCTGGCCCTCGTGCGCGACGCGAGCGGTTTCGGCGAAGGGGTCGCGGAGTACATCACGGACCTCGGCGCCGAGCGCGGCATCACCCTGGTCATGACGGAGGCCTTCGAGCCGAGCGCGACCGACTTCACCCCGCAGATGACCAACGTGCGCGGCTCGGACTCCGACGCCGTCATCATCTGGGGCATCAACCCCTCGGCCGGCCTGGCCCAGAAGGCCTATGTGCAACTCAGCGTGAACAAGCCGGTCTACCACTCGCACGGCATCTCGAACCAGGCGTTCTTCGACGCCGCCGGTGACGCCGCTAACGGAGTCATCGCCCCGATGGGCCGCCTGCTCGTCGCCGACCAGCTGGCGGCGGACAACACCCAGCGCGAGGTCATCGAGCAGTTCCAGGCGGACTACAACGCGGCCTACGGCGAGCAGCCGTCCGGTTTCGCGGGCCACGCGTTTGACGCCTGGCACATCGCCGTCAACGCGATCGAGGCCGCCGGCACCGACGCGGATGCCCTGCGCGACGAACTCGAGAGCGCCCAGTGGACCGGGATCTCCGGAGTCTTCCAGATGACCGCTAAGAACCACTCCGGCCTCGACGCCTCCGCCCTCATCCTGGCTGAGGCCGAGGATGGTCGTTGGAACCTCGTCAAGGACTGATCGTGCTTACTGATTTCCTGCAGTTGACGGTGGCAGGACTTTCACAGGGCTCTGTGTACGCCCTGCTCGCCGTCGGTCTGATCGCCGTCTACACGGTCCGCCACGTCATCAACATCGCCCAGGGTGAGTTCGCGATGCTGGCAGGACTCGGGAGTGCCTGGCTCGCCGCGGCCGGGATGCCGCTCCTTCTCGCGGTCCTGGTCGCCATCCTCTCGGTGACCCTGGTGGCCATTGCGATGGAACGGCTGATCATCGCGCGGGTGAAGAAGCTGACCCCACTCACATCCATCATCCTGACCCTTGGCGTCTCGACTCTGCTGCAGGCGATCATGCTCCTGGCCTGGGGGCCCGAGGCCAAGGGGGTGCCCCTGTTCCCGGGGACCAACATCCTGATCGGCGGGGTGAGCATCCGTTCTCAGGAGTTCTGGATGATCGGCGCCCTCGTCGTGGTCGGCGGCGGAATCGTACTCTTCTACGAGAAGTCGCGCTGGGGCAAGGCCCTGCGGGCCTGTGCGGAGCAGCCCGTTGCGGCGCGCATCGTGGGGATCTCACCGGTCACCGCGTCAGTCCTGGCCTTCGCGATTGCGGGTTTCGTCGGGGGTGTCGCCGGCGTGGTGGCTTCCCCGATCTACCTCTCGCTCTGGTCGGGCGGCGTGCTGCTCGGCCTCAAGGGCTTCGTCGCCGCCGTCCTCGGCGGCTTCGTCTCCTTTCGTGCCGCGATCGTCGGGGCTCTCCTGCTCGGCGTGATCGAGGCCTACGTGGCCGGGTACGTCTCGTCCGGCCTGAGGGACGGCGCCGCCTTCCTCATCCTCATCCTTGTGCTCGTCGTCCGTCCCCAGGGCCTCGTTCTCAAGCACACAGCGGTCAGGGTGTAGCGAAATGACACATGCAACCACACCTAGCCTCGCCGGGACGCGCTCCCTCCGCGCGCGTTTCTGGGCGAACAACAAGAGCACGCTGATCGGCTGCGGCGTGCTCGTCGCGCTGATGATCGTGGTCCCCTTCACGGCCAGTTCCTCGGTCATGAACATCGTCGTGTTCGCCATGATCTTCGCCCTGCCGGCCATCGGGCTCAACCTGCTGATGGGTCTGGCCGGGCAGGTCAGCCTCGGGCAGGCCGCGTTCTTCGCGATCGGTGCGTACACCCACGCGATCCTGCTGACCAAGCTCGATCTGCCCGGCCCGGTCGCGGCCACCGTCGGTGTTCTCGCCGCGATGCTGGTCGCCCTGCTCGTAGGCCTTCCGCTGATGCGCCTGCGCGGCCACTACCTCGCGCTAGCGACGCTGGGGCTCGGCTTCATCGTGATGATCGGCGTGCGCGAATGGGATGTCACCGGACGAACCACGGGCATCTACGGCATCTCGCGACCCACGGTGCTCGGGATCCCGATCGACAACAGCGGCTTCTTCCTCTGGTTCGTGACGCCGTTCGTGGTGATCGGGCTCATCCTGGCCCTCAACCTCACCCACAGCCGTGCCGGTCGCGCCCTCTCGGCCGTCAACGACTCCGAACTCGCCGCCGAGAGCCTCGGTGTCAACACCTATGCGCTGCGGCTGAAAGTCTTCGTGCTCTCCGCCGGATTCGCGGGTCTCGGCGGCGTGTTCTACGCCTACCAGGTCGCAATCGTGAGCCCCGCCACCGCCGAATTCCACCTGTCGGTCTCGATCCTGCTGATGGTCGTCATCGGAGGCCTGGGATCGGTCTGGGGCGCCGTCGCGGGCGCCTTCCTCGTGCAATTCCTCGGCGAGGGCATGCGCGACGTCATCCCGGCCATCTTCCCCGGCGCCACCGGAGAGGTGCAGTTGCTCGGTTACGGTATCGTCCTGATCCTGGTGATCCTGCTCCTGCCCGGCGGCCTCCACCAGGCGGCGACCACATTGTGGCAGAAGTTGCCGTTCGGCGGAAAGCGCCCACCCGGCGACGCGCATGCGCACGTACCGGAGGATGCCACGACGATCCCGCAGCTCCCGGCGGTCAGCACCCCTGTCGCGGCCGGTGAGCCGATCCTCGTCCTCGAGGGACTGAGCAAACGATATGGCGGCGTCGTCGCGGTCAACGATGTGAACCTCACCGTGCCGGCCGGCAGCATCCTGGGTCTGATCGGCCCCAACGGTGCCGGCAAGACGACCTGCTTCAACATGATCTCCGGAGCACTGACCCCAAGCGAAGGCACCGTCACGTTCCTCGGCCAGGTCATCTCCGGCCGCAAGCCGCACGTCGCCGCCGCGCACGGGCTGACCCGCACGTTCCAGAACCTGCAGGTTTTCACCTCGACGGATGTCGTCGGCAACGTGTACATGGGCAGGTACCGCAAGGGAAGCGCGGGCGTCCTCCGCGGAATGCTGGGGCTGCAGTCGGGTGAGCAGAGCACCCACCGCGCCGCGTCCTTCGAGATCCTGCAGTCGATGAAACTCTCGGATGCCGCGGACGACTCGGCCTCGGATCTGTCGTTCGGCAAGCAGCGAATCATGGAGGTCTGCCGGGCTCTGGCCGCCGAGCCGGCCCTGCTCCTCCTCGACGAGCCGATGGCCGGCCTATCCGGCGCGGAGCGCGAGGTGATGGCCGAGCTGCTGCGCCGGCTGCGGACCGCCGGGCTCACGATCGTGCTCGTCGAGCACGATGTGGCGCAGGTGATGTCCCTCGCCGACCATGTCGCGGTGCTCGACGACGGTGTGCTCATCGCGCACGGCGACCCGGAGTCGGTGCGCAACGACCCCGCCGTGGTGGTTGCCTACCTGGGCACGGACCTCGACGAGGCCGAAGCGGAACTGAACGAATTGGAGGAGCACGCATGACGCTGATCGTTTCCGGACTGGACGCCGGCTATGGCAAGCTCGCGGTGCTGCACGAGGTCAGCTTCGAGGTGGCGCGCGGGGAGATCGTGGCCGTGGTGGGCTCAAACGGTGCCGGTAAGACGACCCTGCTGCGAGCCGTCAGTGGTCTCATCCGGCCCACCGGGGGCAGCGTGACCCTCGAGGGTCGCACGATCACCGGGAAGCCCACGGAGAAGATGGCCGGATTCGGCCTGACCCATGTGCCCGAGAACCGGCTGTGCTTCCCGACCCTCTCGGTGCGGGACAACCTCATGCTGGGTGCCTGGACGAAGAAGGGCCACGGCGACGTCGACTCGATCCTCGAGCTCTTCCCCCGGCTGCGTACCCGGATGGGTCAGGCCGCCGGAACCCTCTCGGGTGGCGAGCAGCAGATGGTGGCCATCGGGCGCGGCCTGATGGCGGACCCGACGGCGATCATGTTGGACGAGCCGTCCATCGGCCTCGCGCCGAAGGTGGTCGCGGAGATCATGGACGTGCTCTCCCGGCTCTGCGTCGAGAAGCAGCTCGCGGTTCTCCTCGTGGAACAGAATGTGCGCGCCTCGTTCAAGATCGCGCACCGGGCAGTGGTCATGCACCGCGGACGGGTGGCCCTCACGGGAACCCCGGCCGAACTCGTGGAACTCCCCGAGGTGCACAACGCCTACCTGGGTGGCGCGGCCGTCTAGCGGCATCCGTCGCCCGGCCCAAGGGCGGCGCGCGGGTGCTGCGGGCGGACAGGGACGGGACCGGTCAGTCGCGGCCGGTCAGTCGCGGCCGGTCAGTCGCGGCCGGTCAGTCGCGGCCGGTGAACGCGGGCTTGCGCTTTTGCTGGAAGGCGGCGAAGCCCTCCCGGTAGTCAGCGGTGTCGCAGAGGGCCGCCTGCGCCCGGTTCTCGGCGGCGACGCTCTGCCAGAGGCCGAGCCGGTCGTCCCGGAGGGCGCGCACGAGCTCCTTGCTGGCGAGGAACGCCTGAGTTGCCCCCTGTGCGGCCCGTTGGGCGGCCGTCGACGTGGCAGCCGTCACCTCGTCGGCCGGGAAGACCTGGCTGAACAGGCCGGAGGCCACGGCCTCCGCGCCCGACATGAGCCGGCCGGAGTAGATCAGGTCGAGAGTGCGGTGCGCGCCGAGCCGGTCGACGAACAGGGCATGGCCGCCGGAATCCAGCGTGGCACCGAGGTTCGCGAACGGGGACCCGATCTTCGCGGTGTCAGCCACGTAGACGACATCCGTGGCGATCAGCAGGCCGAGGCCTACCCCGAGGCAGGCCCCGGTCGCGGCGGCGAAGGTGGGCGCCGGGAAGGCGCTCATGCGCTGCAGCAACGGCGTGACGAGTCCCCCCAGGAAACCCATCACATCGTCGTCGCTCGGGTCGACGCCCGCGATGTCACGGCCCGCGCAGAATGCGCGGCCCTCGCCGCGCAGCACGAGGGCGCGCACGCCGGCCGCCTCCGCGGTCTCGTATGAGGCCGCGAGCTCGGCGAGGCCTGCCTCGTCGAGCGCGTTCAGCTTGTCGGGGGCGTTCAGGACGACGTAGGCCACGTCGTCCCGGATGGACAGCTCGATCACGGGAACCGCTTTCTGCGCTTGCGCGCCATACCTGATGGGCGAGTGGCGCTACACGTCGTAGTCGACGACGACCCGGTCGGTCGTTGGGTGCGACTGGCAGGTGAGCACGTAGCCGCGGGCCAGTTCGTCCGGTTCGAGGGCGTAGTTCTCGGTCATCGTGACGTCACCGCTGACGAGCTTGGCGCGGCAGGTGCCGCACACTCCCCCGGCGCAGGCAAACGGAACGTCCGGCCGCACACGCAGGGCTGCGTTCAGGATGCTCTCCTTCGCGTTGACGGGCGTGGTCACCGTGGCGCTCTCGCCGTCGAGCGTGAACTCGATCTCGAAGGTCTTGTCGCCGATTCCGACGACCACCGGCCGCCCGGTGTCGCCGGCCGCGTGTGTCGGCTCCCCCGTCGTGAACAGTTCGAACCGGATGTGGCCCGGCTCGACGTCCACGCTCTCCAGCGTGTCGCGGCACAACTGCACCAGTTCGAACGGCCCGCAGAGGAACCACTCGTCGACGGCGGCGGGACGGATGATGCTGGCCAGCATCAGGCGCAGCTTCTCCTCGTCGATCCGGCCGGAGAGCAGGGCGGAGGAGCGGGACTGGCGCGAGAGAACGTGGTGCAGTGCCAGCCGGGCCGGGTACCGGTCTTTCAGGTCGGCGAGTTCGTCGAGAAACATCACGTCGAGCGCGGTGCGGTTCGTGTAGACGAGCGTGAAGCGGGAGGTCTCCGAGCGTTCGAGCACGGTGTGCGCGAGCGACATCAGCGGCGTGATCCCGCTGCCGGCGGCGATTCCGACGATGTGCTTGTCGTCCAGAGTATCCAGCGCAGTGGTGAACGTGCCCTGTGGGCTCATCACGTCAAGGCGGGCCCCGGCCCGGAGTTCGGTGTTCGCCCAGCTGGAGAAGACCCCGCCGAGGTCGCGCTTGATCGCGACGCTGACCGAGCCGAGCGCGTGCGGACGACAGATCGAGTAGCTGCGGCGCAACTCCCGGCCGCCGATCGTGGCGCGCAACGCCAGGTGCTGCCCGGGGTCGTAGTCGAACTCCCCCTGCAATTCCTCGGGAACCAGGAAGGTCACCTCGACGCTGTCCTGGGTGAGCTGACGCACCTCGCCGACGGCGAGGGTGTGGAACCGGGCGCGGCGCTTCGTAGGCTCGGCGGCAAGGTCGAGAACGGCTGAATCGGTACTGCCCAGATTGAGTGCGGCCATGGTTACAACACCTTGAAGTAGTCGAACGGTTCGAGGCAGTCCCGGCACTCGTAGAGCGCCTTGCACGACGTCGAACCGAAGCGGGCGAGTTCCCGCGTATTCAGTGAGGAGCAGCGCGGGCACTTGACCGCGAGTTGGAGTCGGACGGCGCCGGTCTGGCGCACGCCGGAGTGGCCGGTCGGGGCGGCGATGCCATAACTGACCAGCTTCGCCTTGCCCTCCTCGCTCATCCAGTCGGTGGTCCAGGCCGGGGCGAGCACGAGTTCCACGGTGACGTTCTGGTAGTGGGCATCGGTGAGGGCCGCCCGGACGTCGTCGCGCATGGCCTCCATCGCGGGGCATCCGCTGTAGGTCGGCGTAAGGATGACGTGGGTTCCGTCGGCCGAAACGGCGACCGACCGGAGCACTCCCAGGTCTTCAATCGTGAGTACGGGGACCTCCGGATCGCAGACCTCGGCGGCGATGTCCCAGGCCTTCTGCGACGCCGCGTCGCCCGGACGCGGACGGGCGAGGGAGGCCGCGGTCACCATTTCGCGCCGGGGTGCGCCCGCGCCAGCACCTGCATCTCGGCGAGCAACGGCCCGAGGTTCTCGGAGTGGTCGCCGCGGCGCCCGCCCCCGGAGGAGATGAAGCCGCGGGGAACCTCGAGCTCGGCTTCGGCGAGCACGGGGAACATGGCGCCCAGGACTGAGGCCTGGAGGGAGGACGGCCGCACGGCGACGCCCTCCAGCCGGTCGATCAACGGCTCGTCGACGAAGAGCTCCTCCACGAACGGCCATAGGTCGGAGAGACCGGTGATCATGCGCCGACGGGATTCCTCGGTACCCTGAGCGAGACGCAGCACCCACTGGATGGAATGGTCGCGGTGGTAGTCGACCTCCTTGACGGCCTTAGCCGCGATCGCGGCGAGCGTCGCATCCGTCGACCGCGTCAGCGCACTGTAGAGCTCGAACAGGTAGTGTGCCGCGATGAACTGCCGGGCGATCGTGTGCGCGAAGTCGCCGTTGGGCTGCTCGAACAGGTGCGCCGAGCGCCACTGGGGTTCGTCACGCCAGTACGCCAGGTCGTCCTCGGTTCGGCCGGATTCGGCCCCGGCGTAGTGCAGCAGGGAACGGGCGTGCCCGATCAGGTCGAGGGCGATGTTTCCGAGGGCGATGTCCTCTTCCAGCTCCGGGGCGCGGGAGATCCACCAGCCCAGGTTCTGGGCCAGCACGAGCGAGTCGTCGCCGAGCCAAAGCGCGTATTCCGCCACGTCGTGCGAGGCGACGGATGCCGCTTCGACCAGTTCCGCGGAGAGCTGGACCGTGTCGACGTCGACGTGGCCGTGGCCGTCCTGTTCGATGGTGTCGCTCACAGGTGCTTCACCCCTTCGCTCTTCGTGTAATAGCTCGCGTGGCGGTAGTTCTTGCCGGCGGGCGATTCGAAGAAGGCACCCTTCGCATCCGGATCGCTCGTGGTGATCGCGTCGGCAGGCACGACCCAGATCGAGACGCCCTCATTGCGGCGGGTATAGAGGTCACGCGCGTTGCGCACCGCGAGGGTGGCGTCGGGAGCGTGCAGGGAACCCACGTGGGTGTGGCTGATTCCGCGGCTGGAGCGCACGAAAACCTCCCAAAGGGGCCAGATCTCCTTCTCGGATGCACCGGGAGCGCTCATTATGCGACCGCCTTCACGGCCTGCTTGGCGGCGTACGCGGCAGCAGCCTCACGCACCCACTGACCCTCGTCGTGCGCATCGCGGCGGCGCTGGAGACGCCTGGCGTTCGCCGGTCCGCGGCCCGCGAGCACCTCGTGGAATTCGGTCCAGTCGATTTCGCCCATGTCGTACGCGCCCTTGTCTTCGTTCCAGCGCAGGTCCGGGTCCGGCAGCGTCACACCGAGCACCTCGGCCTGCGGCACGAGCATTCCGACGAAGCGCTGGCGCAGGTCGTCGTTGGAGAACCGCTTGATGTTCCAGGCCATCGACTGCGCCGAGTTGGGCGAGTCGTCATCGGGCGGCCCGAACATCTGCAGGGCCGGCCAGTACCAGCGGTTGACCGATTCCTGGGCCATCTCGCGCTGGGCGGTCGTGCCGTTCATCAGCTCGAGCAGGATCTCGAAGCCCTGCCGCTGGTGGAAGGACTCCTCCTTGCAGATGCGCACCATGGCGCGCCCGTACGGACCGTAGGACGCGCGGCAGAGCGGCACCTGGTTGCAGATCGCGGCGCCGTCGACGAGCCAGCCGATGGCGCCCATGTCGGCCCAGGTGGGGCTCGGGTAGTTGAAGATCGACGAGTAGCGCGCCTTGCCGGCGATGAGCTGCTCCGTCATCAGGTCACGGCTGATGCCGAGGGTCTGCGCGGCCGAATAGAGGTAGAGGCCGTGGCCGGCCTCGTCCTGCACCTTGGCCAGCAGGATCGCCTTGCGCTTCAGGCTGGGCGCCCGGGTGATCCAATTGCCCTCCGGCTGCATCCCGATGATCTCGGAGTGCGCGTGCTGGGAAATCTGGCGGATGAGGGTCTTGCGGTAGCCGTCCGGCATCCAATCACGCGGCTCGATTCGCGAATCGGCGGCAATCAGGTCGTTGAACTGCTGCTCCTCGGCCGACACCGTGGCGGCGCTGTCCGGGGCGATAGCGTAGGGAACTGGCGGGATTGTCATCGTTGACTCCTGGGTTTGGCGAACTTTTACCAACCGATCGTTCAGTTAGTATATGGTTTCCCTACGACCCCCACAACCATGCGTTGCGGCCCGCGGAACTCAATGAGGAGAACCACATGACGGAAGTTTTACCGCCCTCCAACGGGGCAATGATGGAGAACGACCGGGCATCGGCCGCACTCGGCATGGTCGTGCACGCCTCAGAGCCCGGCCGCGCGGTCGTCTCCATGCTCCTGCGGGACGACATGATGAACGGCTTCGACGTGACGCACGGCGGGATCGTCTTCGCTCTGGCCGACACCGCGTTTGCGATCGCCTGCAACGACGACCACCACGTCACGCTCGCGTCGGGCGCCGACATCACCTTTCTGAAGCCCACCGCCGCCGGGCAGACCCTCACCGCGACCGCCGTGCTGCGCACCAAGAGCGGTCGCTCCGGACTGTATGACGTGCGCGTTGCCAACGAGCACAGTGTGCCGGTGGCGGAGTTCCGTGGGCGCAGCCGCACCACCAACTTTCCCGTGCCCGGTTCCGTCGCTCCCCTACTTTAGATCCGTATTCCACCAGGAGGCCCCATGTCAACGATGACCAAGACCCGCTTGCACGCCCCGGCCCAGGATGAACTCGATCCCGAGGAGCGGATGTCCCGTGACGAACTGCAGGCGTTACAGCTGACCCGGCTGCAGAAGACCGTACGGCTCGCCTACCAGAACGTACCTCTCTATACCCGCAAGTTCGACGAGGCGGGAGTGCACCCGGACGACATCCGTACCCTGGACGATGTGGCCCTGCTGCCCTTCACGACCAAGGACGACCTGCGCGTCTCCTACCCGTTCGGCATGTTCGCGGTGCCGATGGACCAGGTCGCGCGCATCCACACTTCCTCAGGGACCACCGGGCTGCCGACCGTCGTCGGTTACACGAAGAATGACCTCAGGATGTGGGCGGGCCTGGTGGCGCGCAGCCTTCGCGCCTCCGGCGTGCGGCCCGGCATGCGCGTGCACAACGCGTACGGTTACGGCCTCTTCACCGGCGGCCTCGGCGCGCACGCGGGCATCGAAGCGCTGGGCGCCACCGCCATCCCGATGTCCGGCGGCCAGACCAACAAGCAGGTCAAGATGATCCAGGACTTCGAACCGGACGTCATCATGGCCACGCCCAGCTACCTGCTGACGATCACGGATGCGATGGTTGCGGCCGGCATGGACCCTCGCTCGTCCAGCCTGAAAGCGGGCGTGCTCGGCGCGGAGCCGTGGACCAATCAGATGCGGCTCGAGCTGGAAGACCGCCTCGACTTCGACGCGCTCGATATCTACGGGCTCAGCGAGGTGATGGGCCCGGGCGTGGGCAACGAGTGCATCGAGACGAAGGACGGGCCGCACCTCTGGGAGGACAACTTCCTGCCCGAGATCATCGACGGCGACAGCGGACTCGTGCTGCCTGACGGCACCCAGGGTGAGCTCGTGTTCACGTCACTGACCAAGGAAGCGTTCCCGGTCATCCGTTACCGAACCCGCGACCTGACCCGCCTGCTGCCCGGCTCGGCCCGCCCCGGCATGCGCCGGATGGAGAAGATCACCGGTCGCAACGACGACATGATCATCCTGCGCGGCGTCAACCTGTTCCCGACCCAGATCGAGGAGATCGTGCTCAGCATCCCGAGCCTCTCCCCGCACTTCGTGATCGAGCTGACCCGGCCGAACCGGATGGACGAACTGACCGTTCGGATCGAACGGCACGAGCACGCCAGCGATGCGGCCTCCGACATCGCCTCAGCGCTGCTGATCCATAAGATCAAGGACCTGATCGGGTCCAGCGTCAACGTGTTGATCGTCGAACCCGGCACGCTCGAGCGCAGCACCGGCAAGCACAAGCGTGTCTACGACCTGCGCTGAGTCTGCCGCACAACCCGCGCAGCCACGGGCCGGTCGCTCCTCCGGGAACCCGGCCCGTGACAGACTTCTCGATTATGTCTGAACCAGCCCTGGCCAAACGTGGCCGCCCCGGATACGACCAGCCCGCCATCCTCGAGGTGGCGGTCGCCGCCTTCAACGAGTTCGGTTACGACGCCACCTCGATGGGCGTGCTCGCGACCCGCCTCGGCCTGTCGAAATCGGCGATCTACCACCACTTCACCTCGAAGGAGGAGCTGCTGGAACAGGCTCTCGGCGAGGCCCTCGACGGACTCGAAGGGGTACTGCTCAAGCAGAGCGCCCAGTGCGGCCCGGCCATCGACCGGCTCGCCGCGGTGCTGCGCGGAGCCGTGGAGGTGCTCACCTCCCGGCTGCCCTACGTGACGCTGCTGCTGCGGGTGCGCGGCAACACGGATGTCGAGCGCGCCGCGCTCGCCCGCCGCCGCGCATTCGACCGGGCCGTGTCCGCCCTCGTGGTGGAGGCCCGCGACGAGGGTTCCCTGCGCGGCGACATCGACCCTCGGATCGTGACCCGGCTGCTGTTCGGCATGGTGAACTCGATCGTGGAGTGGTACCGGCCGGAGGGGCCGGAAGATGCCGGGCAACTCGCCAACGATGTGCTCGCGGTGGCGCTCGACGGGCTGCGGGTGGCGCCGGGCTCGCGGGTCTCGGCGCGCCCGACCACCGAATAGAGGAGAAAAGTGAACGAGAACTGGAAGATCACGCTCGGCGAACTTGACGAGAAGATGGGCGTGACCATTGTCGAGCAGTCCGCGGAGCGGGTCGTCGCGACGATGCCGGTGGAGGGCAACCGGCAGTCCTTCGGGCTGCTGCACGGCGGGGCATCCGTCGCCTTCGCCGAAGCACTCGGCTCGTGGGCTGCCGTGATTCATGCGGGCCCGGGGCGAAGCGCGGTGGGCCTCGACATCAACGCGACCCACCACCTCGCGGCGCGGTCGGGAATCGTGACCGGGGTGGCGACGGCCATCCGGCTCGGGCGTACGATCGCCTGCCACGAGATCGTGATCAGCGACGACCAGGGCCGTCGGCTGTGCACTGCACGCATCACGAACCTGATCGTCGACGCGCCCGACCGACCGCCGTTCGTGCCCCGGGCGCAAGACGGCGCGACACCGGTGGACTAATCTCACTTACATGAACGCATCGGACCCTGACCAGGAGCCCCGGCCCAACCCCGGGAGCGACGCCCGCTGGACGTTCCTGACCAACCACGCCCACGTGCTCGTCACGATCGCGCGGGATCCACAGTGCCGGATGCGCGAGGTGGCCTCCCGGGTGGGCGTCACCGAGCGCGGCGCCCAGAAGATCATCGCCGATCTCGTGGCGAGCGGGTACATCACGAGAACCCGGGTCGGGCGGCGCAACAGCTACCAGATCGCCCCCGGGCGACCATTCCGGCATCCGGTGTCCGAAGGCCACGAACTCGACGAGCTGCTCGCCGTGCTCGTGCCGGTCCCACCCCCCACGTTGGACACCTGAACGGCAGTTCGCTAATCTGGGAGTGTTCTGATCGTTTCTGCGTCATTCATCCCCCAGATCGGAGAGTCCGCCGTGAGCACCGAAGGCACCACCCCCTCAGGTACACCGGAAACCGCCGAGGCATCCACGCCGGCGCCGTCGCCGGCCGGCGGCATCGTCGTCGGCCACGACGGCTCGGCCTTCGCAGACCACGCGCTCACCACGGCGTTCGAGCTCGCCGCACCGTTGCACGCCCCGGTCGTGATCGTGCGCGCCTGGTCAATCGACACCGCACCCAGGCCCGCGAACTGGGAATTCGGCTACGTGTCGACGTTCGCCGAATACTCGGAGGCGGTTCGGGCCGCACTGATCGAGGACACCGCTGCGCTGGTGCATGCCTTCCCGCACGTGAGTGTCGACTACCGGGCCGTGCATGCGGGGCCTGCCCGCAGCCTGATCGAGGTGTCGCGTGAGGCACGGATGCTCGTGGTCGGTTCCCGCGGGCGCGGCAACCTGGCTGGACTGTTGTTGGGCTCGGTCAGCGACCAGTGCACCCGGCTCTCGGTCTGCCCGGTGCTGGTGACGCGCAAACGGCCGAATCGCTGACCCAGACGGATGCCCACCACCTCTCCCGCAGCGGCAGCCACCGAGCACGCCGCCTGGCACACCCTCTCGGCCGCTGGAACCATGGCGGCGCAGGACGTCGACGCCCGCACCGGGCTCGCCGCATCCGAGGTCGACGACCGCCGTCGGCGATACGGACCGAACCTGCTGCGTAAGCCGAACCGCGTGCCGACCTGGCGCAAGATCGTGCGCCTTCTCGGCGAGAAGATGACGATCGTGCTCCTGGTGGCCGCGGTCGTCAGCGCCGTCGTCTCGCGGGAACTCGAGACGCCGATCGTAATCCTGGTCGTGATCATCCTCAACACCGTTCTGAATTATGTGCAGGAGCGGCGGGCCGAGAGTAGCCTTCAGGCGCTGCAGCAACTGTCGGAAGGCAAGGCCGTCGCTCGGCGGGACGGAACCGAACTCGAGGTGCAATTCTCCGATCTTGTGCCGGGGGACATCGTGCTCCTCGACGCCGGGGACTCCGTTCCGGCGGACGGTCGCATCATCGAGAATGCCGGTTTGCAGGTGGCCGAGGCGACCCTGACCGGGGAATCCGAGCCGGTCGGGAAGACGATTCCCGCTCTGGACGATGCGGAACTGCCGCTCGCAGACCGCACCAACATGCTTTTCATGAACACCCTGGTCACCCGCGGCCGCGCCACCATGGTGGTCACCGACACCGGCATGGGCACGGCCGTCGGCGGCATCGCGGTGCTGTTGAACGAGGTGAAGAACGACAAAACACCGTTGCAGCGGAGGATCGACCAGCTGGCCCAGCTGCTCACCGTTGCGGCGCTGGTCGTGGTGGCGATCGTCTTCGTGCTGGGCCTCCTGCGCGGGGACTCCTGGACCGAGCTGCTGATCACCGCCGTCTCGCTGGCCGTGGCGACCATTCCTGAGGGTCTCACCGCGGTCGTCGCGTTCACCCTGGCGATGGGCGCTTCGCGGCTGGCCGCCCGAGGCGCCATCATCAAGCAGCTCTCGGCGGTGGAAACCCTCGGCAGCGTCAGCCATATCGCCACCGATAAGACCGGCACGCTGACCATGAACGAGATGACGGCCCGCCGACTGCACACCCATGACCGCGATTTCCGCATCACCGGCGAGGGCTACTCCACCGACGGCCGGATCCTCACCGGCGATGACCGTCCCCTACCTGACCTCACCGAGGCGTTCCTGACCATGGCCCTGTGCAATGACGCCGTACTGAACGACGGCATGCTGGTCGGCGACCCCACCGAAGGAGCCCTGGCCGTACTCGCCGAGAAGGGCGGCATCGACGTCGCAGCTGCGAGGCGGACCCACCCCCGGGTAGCCGAAGTGCCCTTCGACTCCGACTACAAATTCATGGCCACATTCCACCGGCCGGCAGAGCCGACGACCGGACTGCCGCGACCTCCCGGACACCGCTGCTTCGCCAAGGGCGCACCGGGCGCACTGCTGCCCCTGACCGACTCGGTGCTCACCGACGACGGCATCCGCCCTCTCGATGCCACCATGCAGCAACGGATCCACGACACCATCCAGGAACTGGCCGGTGAGGGTCTGCGCACGATCATGGTCGCCGGACGCACCCTCGACGCCGGCACCGTTCCGGGCGACGACTCGGGTCGCTCCCTGGTCACCGGGCTGACCCTCTACGCCATCGTCGGAATCGTCGATCCACCCCGGGTCGAGGCGGCCAAGGCCATCGCGGTGGCGCTCGGCGCCGGCATCCGCGTGCACATGATCACGGGCGACCACCTTGTGACGGCCTCGGCCATCGCCCGCAACCTGGGCCTGCCCGGAGAGGCTGCTGCCGGTCCGACGCTGGACGACCTCGACGACCACGCGCTCGCCGCCCGGGCCGCTGACTACGGGGTGCTCGCCCGGGTCACCCCGGCACACAAGATCCGGGTGGTCAGGGCGTTGCAGGCCGGCGGCAATGTCGTTGCAATGACCGGTGATGGCGTCAACGACGCGCCGGCCCTGAAGCAGGCCGACATCGGCATCGCCATGGGTATCACCGGCACGGATGTCTCCAAAGGCGCCGCAAACATGATCCTCACCGACGACAACTTCTCCACGATCGTCGCCGCGGTGCGGGAGGGACGCGGCATCTACGCCAACATCCTGAAGTTCGTCAGGTTCCAGCTGACTACGGCGTGGGGATTCGTGCTCATCTTCCTGATCGCGGGCGTCACCGGGTGGGCCGCAGGCGCGCCGTTCACGGCGCTTCAGATCCTCTGGGTCAACATCATCATGGACGGCCCACCCGCACTGGCGCTCGGCTTGGATCCGGCCGAACCCGGAACGATGAGCCGTCCTCCGCGCCCGTCCGACGAACCTCTGCTCACCCGGGACAGGATGCTGCGTATTCTCGGGCTCGGCCTCGTCATGGCCGCGGGAACCCTGACCGTGTTGACCCAGGCGTCCGCCCTGTTCCCGGACAGTGCGGGCAACGCGGCCTTCGCCACCACCCTCGCGTTCACGACCTTCGTCTTCTACCAGGTGTTCAACCTGCTCAACGTGCGCTCGGACACCCACTCCGTTTTCTCACTCCAGACGTTCACCAACCGCAGCATCTGGCTGGCACTCACCGCCGTGATCATCCTGCAGGTCCTCGTGGTGCAGCTGGACGTGCTCCAGGGACTCTTCGACACGACCTCCCTCACGTCGGCCCAGTGGGGTCTGTGCGTGCTGGTCGGGTCGTCGGTGCTCTGGATCGAGGAGGCCCGAAAAGCCATCGTGCGGGCAGCCGGGCATCGCGCAGCTCGCCGCTGAGGCCTGCCCGCCCCGCAACGCGAGAAGAGGCACCCACCGTGACGGCGGATGCCCCTTCTCGCGTTATTTCAGGAGGTGCTGGAGTTGCTGCCGACTACATTCCGGCGAGGTCGCGCACCGACGTGTCGCCGGGGGCCGCGTTCGTGAAGGAGGCCTCGATCTCGGCGCGGCCCAGCAGCTCATCCATGCGGCGGCGACGCTGCTTCGGGATGAGCGTGACGACGGTACCGGACTTGCCGGCGCGCCCGGTACGACCGGAGCGGTGCAGGTAGGTCTTGTATTCGTCGGGAGCGTCGGCCTGGATGACCAGGTCGATGTCATCCACGTGGATGCCGCGAGCCGCGACATCCGTCGCCACCAGCACGTTGACGCGACCGCTGGTCAGCATCTGCAGGTTGCGCGTGCGTCGAGCCTGGTTCAGGTCGCCGTGCAGGCTGGTGGCCTTCACGCCGGCGTCTTCGAGCTGCTCGGCGAGCTGTTCGGCGTAGGCACGGGTGCGCGAGAAGATCAGCGTCTTGCCCTGGCGGTCGACGAGCTGGCCGATGATGGCGCTCTTGTCGCGGTGCTCGATGACGAGCACGCGGTGATCGATGGTGGAGGAGGCCTGATCTTCGCCGGCAACCTCGTGCACGGCCGGGTTGATCAGGAATTCCTTGACCAGCTGGGCGACGCCCTTGTCGAGGGTGGCCGAGAAGAGTAGCTTCTGGCCGCCCTTCTTGGTTTGGCGCAGGATGCGCTGAACCGGCTCGAGAAAGCCCAGGTCGCACATGTAGTCGGCCTCGTCAAGGACGGTGACGACGACCTCGCTCAGGTCGAGGCGACCCTGCTCGATGAGGTCTTCGATGCGGCCGGCGGTGCCGATGATGATGTCCACGCCACGCTGGAGGGCGCTGACCTGGCGGTACTGCGGAACGCCGCCGTAAATCTGGGTGGTGAAGAGGCCGACGCTGCGGGCGATGGGCTGGATGGTGCGGTCGATCTGCAGAGCCAGCTCACGGGTCGGGGCCAGAATGAGCGCGCGAGGCTTGCGGGCCATCTTGCGGTCCTTGGCGCCGTTGTTCTCCAGCAGCTTCTCCACGAGGGGAGCGCCGAAGGCGATGGTCTTGCCGGAACCGGTCTTGCCACGGCCCAGCACGTCGCGCCCGGCGAGGACGTCCGGGATGGTCGCGGCCTGGATCGGGAACGGAGTCGCGGCACCGAGGGTAGCGAGCTCGCGCACGATGTTCTCACCGAGGCCCAGGTCGCCGAAGGTCACGCCGACGACTTCGGCGGCCGTGGTCGCGATGGCTTCGAGGCGCTCAAGCACGACGTCGTCACCGGCGGCGAAGTGCGCCTTGGTGTCGCGGTCGGGGTAGAAGTTGCTGGAGTGGCCGCCATCGGATGCCGAGCGGGCCGGACGCGCCGGACGATCGGAGTGCGAACGCTCGGAACGGTCGTAGCCGCCACGCTCGGTGCGGGCCGGACGGTCGCCGTAGGACGGACGGTCGTTGTTATACGCCGGACGGTCGGTGCGCGGGGCGCGGTCGCCGTAGGACGGACGGTCGTTGTTGTACGCCGGACGGTCGGTGCGCGGGGCACGATCGCCGTAGGACGGACGGTCGTTGTTGTACGCCGGACGATCCGTGCGCGGAGCGCGGTCGCCGTACGACGGACGGTCGTTGTTATACGCCGGACGATCCGTACGCGGACGGTCGTTGTTATAAGACGGACGATCCGTACGCGGACGGTCGTTGTTGTACGCCGGGCGATCCGTACGCGGACGGTCGTTGTTATAAGACGGACGATCCGTACGCGGACGGTCGTTGTTATAAGACGGACGATCCGTACGCGGGGCGCGGTCGCCGTACGACGGACGATCCGTACGCGGGGCGCGGTCGCCGTACGACGGACGGTCGTTGTTATACGCCGGACGGTCCGTGCGCGGACGGTCGCTGTTGTACGACGGGCGGTCTCCGCGCGGGGCTCCACCAGAAGAGGGACGGTCGCTGCGATTCGGGCGGTCGCCATAGGCGGGGCGCTCGGAGCGCTGGCCGTAGGCCGGGCGGTCGTTGCCGGCAGGGCGGCCGTTGCCGTAGGCGGGACGGTCATTGCCTGCGGGGCGGCCGGCGGCTCGGTCGGCACGCTCGCCGGCGTTCCACCGCGCTTTCTTGGGTGCACCCTCGGCGGCGTTGTGGCCGCGGTGTCCGGGACTCTTGCTGCCGCCCTTGGACGGTCCACCCTTGGCGGAGTACTTGGGATCGAAGTTCTTAGGCATGGAAAATGTTCCTGGGTTGTATTGGGTACATGGCAGAACAACGCCGCACACGCGACGCAACCTGAGAACCCGGGCAGTCTATGGCCGGGGCCGTTCACATACAGTGATTTTTCACCAGCGGATTACTGGGAAACCGGCCCATCCTGACTTACAAACCCATCCGCGCACACAAAATAACACGCGGTGTCAAGAGCCGACCTGTCTACGTTACCTGATCGATGCCGCAATGTCACGGTTCACCTTCACCGCTTACTCTGTTCACATGCTGACGACCATCACCATTGAGTCCCCGCGGCAGCCGGAGATCGCCGAGTTGCTGCGATTGAGCGGCGATTACGCCCAATCGCTGTACCCACCGGAGAGCAACTTTCTGCTCGACGTCGACGAGCTCGAGCAGCCGGGTGTCGCCGTGTACGTTGTGCGGGATGCGACGGCCCGCGCCCTGGGGATCGCCGCGCTGGTGGGTGGGGCCGGCACCGCCAGCGCGGCGGAGCTGAAGCGCATGTTCGTGCACCCCGATGCCCGGGGCCGCGGCGTGGCCGCCCGCCTGCTGGCGGGGATCGAGACGGATGCCGCGGCCCGCGGCATCCGGGAAATCGTGCTGGAGACCGGGCCGGAGAGCCATGCGGCGCTCTCCTTCTATCGGAGCGTCGGCTACCGGGAGGTTCCCCTGTTCGGTCAGTACGTGGGCGAAGCCTTCAGCGTCTGCTTCGCCAAGACGATCCCGGGAACCCGGCCATGACCCGGGAGCGGGCAACCGCCGGCACTTCGGCGCAGGTGAGTGTGCATCGCGCACGGAGGACGGTGTCCTGGCTGGGAGTGGCCGCGACCAGCCCGAGAATCGTGCAGGCGGTCAAGGCCGCCATCGCCGTCGCCATCGCCTGGTCGATCGCGCCGTTGCTGCCTGGTGTGGCCGACGACTACCCCTACTACGCCCCGTTGGGCGCGCTAGTGAGCATGTACCCGACGCTGATGAGTTCGGTGCGGAACGCCCTGCAGACCCTGGGCGGCCTCACCGTCGGAATCCTGCTCGCGGGGGCGGTCATTGTTTTGAGCGAGCCGAACGTTCTCACCATCTCGCTCGCGGTCGGCGTCGGCGCCGCGATCTCGGCCACCGGCTGGTTCGGCGCGAGCCGGGAGTACATCCCGGTGACGGCGCTGTTCGTGCTGATCGTCGGCGGGCCGAATGCCGACGGTTATTCCATCGGGTATCTGGTGCAGATGACGCTGGGAATCGTGATCGGCCTCGCCGTGAACCTCCTCTTCTTTCCGCCGTTGGCCTTCGAAGCCGTCGGCCGGCAGCTGATCCGCTTTCGCCGCACCCTGGCCGACCAGCTCTCGGAGGTGGCCGACGCCCTGGCCGACAGCTGGCCACCTGAACGGGACGGATGGGCCTCCCGCAGTCAGGAGCTCGTGGCGGTCGGCCGCGCGGTGCGCGCGGCGGTCAGCCACGCCGATGACAGTCGCAAGGGCAACCCACGCGCCCACGCGCATCAGCGGGATCTTCGCTCGGACTACGACGAGCTGTCGGCCCTTGAGGACGTGACCTTCCATGTGCGCGACTTGACGGAGGTGCTCGCCGCGGCGGTCTGGGGTCAGCCGGTCCAGCTCGAGTTGCACCCCGAGTTGCGGCCGGCGCTCGGCCGGACCTTACACGCCGCGGCCGCCGTGCTGCGGGACTGGGACACGGATGATGACGAGCAGGCGGCATTCGCCGAGGCGGATGCCGCCCTGACGGACCTGATGACCGAGCTGGACGAGCGGCGAAACTCTGCCCCGGTGACGTCGCTGGGGGTCGCGGCGACGGTCGCGATGGACGTCACCCGCATTCTCACCGCCCTACGGCCGTATATCCTGCCGGAGGCCGACGAGGGCGACCAGGCCGACGCCGCCCCCGACCCGACGCCGACGCGCTGACCCAGGCGAGGATGCCCCACCCCGCCCCCCGAACGGGATTCGGTGAGGCGCGAGAGACGAATTAGTCTCGATGCACTACCCCGCAGCTCGGAGCACACGTGAACACCGGCCCACGCCATCCCCGATTCGGCTCGCATCGCATCCGTTTTCTGACGATTGCCGGCGCGGTGAGCATCGCCATGGCTGCGACGGCCCTCCTCGGCGGCTTCCGCCCCCCGCTGTATTCCGTGACGCCCGACGAACCCGGCGACCAGCGCAGCGAGCTCGTCACGACCCAGATCGTCGGCATCCGAACGTTCGAGCGGCCAGAAGGCATCACGGTCGACGAAAATGTTGAGTACGGCACCCAGGCCGACGGTGCCGTGCTCACCCTCGACGTGTGCTCGCCGACGATCACCCCCGCTGCGGAAACGACCCTCGAGGCGGCGCCGCCGGTCGTGCTGTCATCGGAGGACGCGGCGGCCGCGCTGCGTCCGGCCGTCATCTCCATCCACGGCGGCAGTTGGGCCCGAGGCGACAAGGGCAACAGCGACTGGCGCGCAGTCTGCGCCTGGCTCGCCTCCGAGGGATTCGTCGCCTACTCGGTGAACTACCGGATGGTACCGGATGCCGTGTTCCCCGCCGCGCTCGACGACGTCGCCCTGGCCGTGGAGTGGGCCCGCGACCCCGTCAATGCGCAGACCTACGGCATCGACCCCGACCGGATCGGCGTGTTCGGCGGCTCGGCCGGCGGCAACCTCGCCGCACTGCTCGGCACCCGCGGCTCAGGGTCGCTGACCACGGGGGCCCGGGTCGCCGCGGTCGCCGAACTCTCCGCGCCGCTCGACCTCAGCCACAAGGCGCTCGTCACGGGCCGGGCCCCCGCGGGGCTGCAGAACATTGTGCGCGACTACGTCGGCTGCGAAACCCTGCGCGGCTGCGCCAATGCCACGGCCGCGTCGCCGGCGAGCACCCTCGACCGCAGCGATCCGCCCGTATTCCTCGGCTCGTCGACCGACGAGTACATTCCGCTGTCGCAGGCCACCGGGTATGCGGCGGCACTCGAACGCTCGGGCGTCGCCCACGAGCTCGTGACGGTGCCGGGGACGCTGCACTCGATCGGCATCCTCGACGCCGTCATGCGCGAAAAGGTGGCTGCCTTCCTGCACACGACGCTCGGCGAGTAGCCGCGGGGCCCTCTGGCGGCGGGCCCGCGGTGCGCCGCGTCCTCGCGGCGCAGCGTAGGGAAGCGGGCACATGTCCTAACGTGCGCCCGCTGCCACAGGATGCGCCGCGAGCGTTGTGGAGGCCGCGAGCCACGGCAGGCAGCGCGGAGGCGGGGAGCCGAGGGCAGGCAACACATGCGCCGCAGGGCTACGTGCCACGGATGCGCCGGGAGAGCTGCGCGGCGGTGCCGCCGAGCTGCGCGGCGAGCGCCGGCCAGTCCGCCTCGGCGATGCGCTCGCGCGGGAAGGTGACGGCGATGCCCGCGGCGGGCCAGCCCGCGTGGTCGCGCACGGCCACGGCGACGGATGCCATCCCCTCCGTGATCTCCCCGTCCTCCAGGGCATACCCGTCCCGGCGCACCTGTTCAAGCAGGGTGCGCAGCTCCGCCCTGGTGCGTGGTCCCCGGCCGTGGCGCGTGACGAAGGCGGCGGCGTTGGGGTACAGCGCCCGCAGCTGGGCTGCCGGCAGCGCGGCGAGGAGCGCACGCCCGCTCGCGGTGAGGTGGCTCGGGAGGCGCACGCCGACATCCGTCACCAGCGACGGGCGCCGGGGGGCACGCTCCTCGACGAGGTAGATCACGTCGCGCCCGTGCAGCACGACGAGGTGGGCGCTCTCACCGAGCCGGTCGACCAGCGCAGCGACGAGCGGACGGCCAAGGTGTGAGAGGGGCTGCTGCCGGGAGAAGCCCGAGCTCAGCTCGAAGGCGGCCAGGCCGAGGCCGTATCGCTGTTCCTCGGGCAGGTGCACCACGAAGCCCTGGTCGGCGAGCACCGCGAGCAGGTCGTAAACGCTCGAGCGGGGCAGCCCGAGGGCCGTGGCGATCTGGGACGCCGGCACCGGGCCACGCTGCGTGGCCAGGTGGGAGAGGATGCGCAGCGTGCTTTGCGCCGCCGGAACCTTCGACGGGGTCATGCGCCTGCCTCCCCGTGAACGGTGTGTGTGAACGGTGCGTGTGAACGGTGCGTGAACGGCACCGAATAAATGTCCGGTATCCCGGACAGTATCAAGCCTAAACCCGTCGTGCGGGCGGCCCGGCTGGTGTCGAATCGGAGGATGAATCTCGCTAGCGCATCTGTCACCGTGGGTACCGGCCCGATCTCGTTCGCCGACGTCACCGCGGTGGCCCGCCACGATGCGCCCGTCCTGCTGCCCGCGGCGGCGCGTGAGGGCGTCGCCTCGACGCGCCGCATCATCGAGGGACTCGCACAGGACGTGCACCCGCACTACGGGATTTCTACCGGCTTCGGGGCTCTTGCGACGACGTTCATCGAGAGCGACCGCCGCGCCCAGCTGCAGGCAAGCCTGGTGCGCTCACACGCCGCGGGCAGCGGTCCCGAGGTCGAGCGCGAGGTCGTGCGCGCGCTGATGCTGCTCCGCCTGTCGACTCTGATGACCGGGCGCACCGGCGTGCGGCTCGTGGTCGCCGAGACCTACGCGGCCCTGCTCAACGCCGGGATCACCCCCGTCGTACACGAATACGGCTCGCTCGGCTGCTCGGGCGACCTCGCACCGCTCGCGCACTGCGCGCTCGCGGCGATGGGCGAGGGTCTGGTGCGGGATGCGTCCGGCACCCTGATGGACGGTGGTCTGGCCCTGGCCACGGCCGGCATCACCCCGGTCGTGCTGGCCGAGAAGGAGGGGCTCGCCCTGATCAACGGCACCGACGGCATGCTCGGGATGCTCGTGCTCGCCCTCGCCGACCTGTCCCGCCTGCTCACGACCGCTGACATCGCTGCGGCCATGAGTGTCGAGGCCCTCCTCGGCACGGATGCCGCCTTCGCCGCCGACTTGCAGGCCCTCCGCCCCCAGCTCGGCCAGGCCACGAGCGCGGCCAATCTGCGCGCGCTGCTGGCCGGTTCCCCGCTGCTCGCCAGCCACGCCGGTCCCGACGACCCCACCGTGCAGGACGCCTACTCCCTCCGCTGCGCCCCGCAGGTGCACGGCGCCGCCCGGGACACGATGGACCACGCCGCCCTGATCGCCGGCCGCGAGCTGGCCAGCGCGGTTGACAATCCCGTGGTCACCCTTGACGGCCGGGTGCGGTCCAACGGCAACTTCCACGGCGCCCCGGTGGGCTACGTGCTCGACTTCCTCGCGATCGCCGCGGCGGACGTCGCGAGCATGAGCGAGCGGCGCACCGACCGCCACCTCGACGCGAATCGCAACAAGGGACTGCCGCCGTTCCTGGCGCACGAGGTCGGCGTCGACTCGGGGCTGATGATCGCCCAGTACACCGCCGCCGGGATCGTGTCGGTTTTGAAGCGGCTGGCGGTGCCGGCATCCGTCGACTCGATCCCGTCGTCGGCCATGCAGGAGGACCATGTGTCGATGGGCTGGGCGTCCGCCCGCAAGCTGCGGCACTCGATCGACGGCCTCGGCCGGGTGCTCGCGATCGAGGTGATGACGGCGTCGCGCTCACTCGACCTGCGCGCGCCGCTCCCTCCCGGCGCGGCCACCGGCGCGGTGCGGGCCCTCGTGCGCACGGTGGCCGACGGCCCCGGCCACGACCGGTTCCTCTCCCCCGAGATCGAGGCGATCGTGGGCCTCGTGGCGTCGGGCGCGGTGCGGGATGCCGCGGCGGGCGTGGTCGGGCCGCTGGCCTGAGGCCCGCCAGGCATCGCAGGGCAGCACGGACTCCGGGCTGCGTCAATCGCTTGTCGGCCCCACGGGCCCATGTCATGATGTCACCCGCTAACCCGTTGCAACCGCCCCGGAATTGCCCGTCGATGCCCTGAATCGATGCCCTGAAACAGTGGACTGTGGAGACTCATGAACCCCTCCCCCCGATCTCGCCTCCGCCTTTCCCTGCCCCCGGTCCCGGTCCCGCCACGGTACCTGGCGACGCAGCTCGCCGTCTCCGTCATCGTGGCCCTCACGATTTTCGGGACACCCGCACGGTCCCTCGCCGACGACGCCCCTATTGCTGCGACGGAGGATCCGGCTGCCGCGGTGCCCGCTGTCCGTGATGCATGCGCCAGGCTCTTCCCGACGGATGCCCCGGCGGCCGCGGATCCGGCTCTGCCCGCGGATCCGGCTCAGCCCTCCGGGCCGGCCGACTCGGCTGCCGCGCCCTGCCCCATGGATGCACCGACTCCTTCCTCGGTGCCGACGCTCACCCCGACACCCGTCCCCGAGCCCGAGCCCGAGTCCGAGCCAACAATCGCCCCTGCCCCCACGCTCGAACCGGCACCGGCTCCAGCCCCCACGACGGAGCCGATGGGTGAGCCGTCCCCGACACCAACACCCACACCCACCACTCCCTCAGTGTTCGGCGAGGAGCCGTCCACACCCACGGAGCCTGAACCGGCCGCCGAGCCTACTGCACAGGCACCGGCACCGGCAGAGCTGACCGTGGAGGCCGGATCAGCCTCAGCCGATCGAGCTGCAGCAGCAGAAGCGCAGGCCGCCGCCGCCCGCACGGCCGAGGCTCAGGCATCCGCCGCCCGAGCAGCAGCAGCCCGAACGGCCGCCGCCGCCACTCAGGCCGCCTACGACGCCGCGAAACTCGCCTACGCCGGGGCCAAGGCCGACTATGACGCCACTGTCGTGCAGGCCGATCTGGTGCGCGACTACGGCGCCGACGCCGCCGCCAGGGCCGAGGCATCCCGGCGGGCGCTGGCGACGCTCGTTCGCGCCACCCTGCAGCGATCGGGGCCCGAAGCCGTGGACGTGCTGCTCGCGGGCAGCAGCGACGGCAATGATTTGCTCGCCCGGCTCGCCACGCTCGACAGCCTGGACCGGCTCACGAACAGCCTCGACGAGGTGCAGGCCCAGGTCGACGCCGACACGAAGCGTGAGGAAGCACTGCAAGACCAGGACGCCGCACTTCGGGCCGCGATCGAGGCCATCCCGCTCGCCGACACCCGCCTCGCCATGGAGGGCGCCCAGCAGGAGCTCGATGCGGCCTCCGCTGAGGTGACCGATCTCTCGGCGAGCACGCCGGTCGCCCTGGTTCTGACACCGCTGCCCAACCTGGTTCCCGCGGGCGGCACCGACGACTTCGGCGGCCGGCTCGGAGGCCAACCGAGCGATGCGGGCTGGGCCGCGCCGGCGGTCGGCTCCCTGACGGATGCCTTCGGTCCCCGGCACGATAAACCGCTGCCTGAGGTGAACGACGTCCACGGCGGCACCGACATCGGCGCGGCGTGCGGGGCGGCCGTCTATGCGGCGAGCGCGGGGGTCGTGGTCACGGCAGCACCCCTCGGGACCTACGGCAACTGGATCCTGATCAACCACGGCAACGGTATTGCCACCGGCTATGCGCATCTCGCCGAGGGCCAGACCCTCGTGAGCGTCGGCGAGACGGTCATCGCCGGGCAGGTCATCGCGAGCATCGGCAGCACCGGGGCCTCCACCGGCTGCCACCTGCACTTCGAGGTGCGAACGGACGGCACCGCCGTCGACCCGCGGCCGTTCCTGGTGCAGCGCGGTGTGCCGTTCGGCTGAGTGCCTCGTGAGCGCGCCAAGCTGGGGTCGTTCACGCCCAACGCGGCCGCGCATGCCGTGCAGATAATCGCCGACCCAAACCGCTACATGACCAACTACGACGCAGCTCGTGCTGTCGTGGCCGCACGGACGACTGGGGATGCAGCGCGACCCGTCATGGTGGACACCGTCCCCCGGTCCCGCGACACAACCCTCACCACCACCATCAACCGCGCCACGACCAGGACACCGACCCCCGCGCCGGCACCGACGTCGATGCCGCCTAGGCGTGGAACTCTAGCGGAACGCCCCGCAGCGACAGTCTCGATACTCCGGTTGGTGCATCCCTGAGATTGCGGGTCAAGTTCCCGATCAGTTGTCGACGAGGGTGATTTCGAAGCTATAGCAGTCGGGCGCTTGGCAGTGCTGCCCGAATTGGGCAGGGAAAGGAGTGAGCTCTCGGATGCGTTCGCTGCGCTGCTTCGCGACTGACATAGTCACGCCGCGCGAGTCCGGGCGAATGCCTGGCCGACCCGTCCAGATCCCGCAGGGAGCCGCGGTCGTGGCTCGTGCGCCAGCGACCGGAAGGCCTGCGAGCTAATGGCCCCATCGATCCTTCGCGCAAGCACCCCGGTCCGTGGAATCAAATTCAGGGGCATCGGTTCCCCCGCACTGGCATCTGCCATGTAAGTCGTAACCCTTAGGATTCATGCAGAACACAGATGTGCACAGCACCCGCACCACCGATCAGAGACGAAATATGAAACTCCTTGCTCCGTCACTTCGCCTAGCCATCGTGCTCCTCGGCATAGCGGCGATCGTGTCGACATTCTTCGACACAGCCACCCGCGCCACGATCAACCCCTTCAACTTTTTCGGTTTTTTCACAATGCAGAGCAACATCATTGTGGTCATCGTGCTGGCAGTCTCCGCCTTCGTTTCCTTCCTCGGGAGACACCAATCCCCACGTTTGGTGTTGGCGAGGGGGTGTGCCACTACCTACATAGTGATTACCGGATTCGTTTACAACTTGCTGCTCGCCGGGCTCGAAGGAGGCGTCTCTCTGGCCTGGGCCAACACCGTGTTGCACGTCGTCCTGCCCCTCGCCGCAGCACTCGATTGGCTGATCTTCAACGACCGCAGCCCCCTCCGATGGAACGAAATATGGATCGCCCTCATTTACCCGATCGTGTGGATCATGGTCGTGCTCGTCCGCGGGGCAACCGACGGATGGGTGCCTTACCCCTTCTTGAACCCGGCCCAGGGCTACAGCATCGTCGCGCTCTACGCTCTTGCTATCGCTGTTGCCACCGTCATTTTCGCCGCCGTCATCTGGACCGTAAGTCGGTTGAACCCCCTTCGCAGCCCCGCGCTGGCAGAGATGCGCTAGCTAAACCCCCTAAAGTGTTCGGGACCGAGGCGTCCGGTTGCACGACTGGAGAGCCGTGCGTCGTAGGCCCCCAGCCGGGAAACCCAATAGCTGAACCGGTCGCTCATGTCTCCTGGTCCCACGATGGGGCGCACCCGCCGAACCCGCCCCCTTGTAGAACAGGCGCTCCTCCAACACGGCGTGCGCGGTGAACTTTGCACCGACCTCCTACGTCATGCCTTCTTCAGTGGATCATTTCCCCAGTTCATCAGCGAGTATCGCCATCGTGAGTGCTCGACATCGGAATCCGGTCCCTGTGCCCTGTGCCGCTTCACGTAGCTGACGACCTTATGCATATGTTCGACATCGGACGCAGTCAGATCGGCTTTCTTCGTTTCAAGAATTGTCACGATCCTGCGACCGGACTTGTGCCCGATGGACTCTCCGCTGCCATCGTTTTTTTGTCCGACTTCCTTGGATTCATCCGTGTCGAGCCACAATTTGAGCTCACTGACGGTCATCGTGATCGCGTCTTTCCAGTCATCCCAGATCTCATCGACATCGTTCTGCTTATCTGCCATGAATCAATCATTGCTGTGATGATGCGCGGCAACAAGGGTCTTTCAGGCTCCGCGTAAAAAGTCCTCCGAGGTGGGAGTGAGATGTTCTCGGGCGAGCCGAATCCGCCAGCAGGAACCGTCCCTGTAGCGCTCCGCATCGGAGTTCCCCCACTCCGATGATCAGCCCTGGTTCTCTTGCTCGTCTTTCCCTGGGCGACACAACCGGGGCTTTTTCGTTCGATAACGGCGACGCTTTTGCAACCCCGTCGACAGCTGTCTCCTCGGCCCCTACTCGAGGCCCTAGCCTTCGATCATGACTTCTACTGTTGCGCTCTGCAAGATATGCCCTTAGACCGCAAAAAAAATGCAGTCGGAGGCACAGTCGGCGTGGCTAGGAGCCACTGTGAAGGCTCTTTTCACACTGTGACGCCCACGTGTATTAAAGGCCCCGCTCTGGGTGCGTGTTCTCGCAGCTGGATGCGGGCGATAAGCGCCAACACGCCATTTCGTGAGCGAGAGTATGACGAGATCGAGCGAGTAGTCCTCGCACCGTTGATACTGGAACCCCGAGTTCGCCCGCGATCACCGAGTAACTAGAGCCCGAGCATGACCCGCATCAACCAAGACTTCAAACACCTACCGTCATGCAATGTCGATAGCTTTTGCCACGCGGTAACACACGACTCCTGCACGACGTCGTCGGCTTCCGCACCCGAGCCGATTAACCGCAGAGCGCAACAGCGCATCAGCGGTCGATGCCGGCGCACCAGAATCGCAAAGGCAGCGTCGATTCCCGCGACGGCGTAGGTGACAAGGACACCATCAGTGTTGTCCTCAAATTGCGGCGTGCCAACGTCGTAAAGTGGCATCACGTCCTCGCCGGCCGGGCCGCCCGTGGCAGCGTGCGGCAGCGCCGGCCGGTGATCGAAACCATTCATTTGGTCTCGCACAGGACTGATCGCGGTCATGCGCTCACCACCCGGGTGGATCCGGATTCTGCGCTTGATGTCAAGTGCGTAATCACATCGCGAAACGCTGTGAAGGTTGTCCAGCGAATAACGTCGCCGATTTCCATTTCTTCGAAACTCTCGTTCTATTGCGACACACAGCCGAGGAGTCCCCCCGAATTGCCTTCTCGAGGCTCGCGACGCACCAGCCAACCGTGAGCGACAACCTGAGTGATTGACCTGCCGTGACTGCGGAATTTGTCAAGGTGAATGAGGCCAGCGTGAGTTTAGGCGGCTAGTTTCGGCTCTTTTTCTTGAGCGGCGGGTTTGTTGATCCAGGCTGCGTCGGGGGTGGCGAGGATCTTCGGGTCGCAGCTGGTGCTGCAGCGCTCGGGGTTTCGGGCGCGCGCGGTGGCGAGGGTCGCCGCCCGCTCGGCGGATTTGCCGGCGGCGAGGCCGTAGTGGACGTCGGCGTCGTCTCTCGCCCCGACGCGGCTTCCCAAATCGGTCCTGCGGTCGATAACTGCCGTGGCCACGGTGGTGAGTTTGAGGCGATGCGATGCGATGCGATGCGATGCGATGCGATGCGATGCGATGCGACAACGTAAATTCTGATGCGCAGGCCTTGGCCGATCGAGCAAGCCACGGGCGTCGGAACGCTCGATGTCGCCGACGATGGCCCCCTCTAACTTTTAACTCTATGCAGGGCCTCCTCCTGGGAGCTTTGGTGCGACTGAGACACGGTAAACATTGCCCAAGAGGATACTCCCGCCGTTTAAGCGGTCGGATCCAGAAAAGGAATCGGGCTGATCTCATGGCCACCAACGGGCACTCTTCCTGGCCGTCATCGGACAATTATGCCCGACCTCGAGGAAGCCTGGGTCGCCGCCCAAGACACATCCGGCGGGCCCGGGAGGTTCCTCCGCAAAGACACCGCGTTCACGTTGTTCGTCATTGACAAGTGGTTGCTGGACCGATCCACGGAATCGGTGCGGGGCATGCTGCTGGGGCGCCGTTACGCTGAGAACGGGCGCATTCAAGGGTCTTTTGGTCACCGAGCGAGCGCATCTGCCTCAGTTCCCGGCGGGTGCGGTCGACAGGACCGAATCGTCGATCGGCGGGGTTTTTCCCGCAATGGCGGAAGCGCGTCGACGTCAGTGTCCGCCTCAGCGAAACGCGTGAGCGCTCACCGTCCAGGCGTACGACAGAGGGCAAAACCAAATTTCTGGCAGGGGTGTGACGGGCGGTTAGGCATACCGATCGCGTGCTTCGTGCGGGACCGATTTGTGCCGGTCCGGCAGGTATGCCTGTGCGGGTGGAGGTTGTTCTGCGGGATTGGTAGCGACGTCCCGCCTCAATGCCAGGGGGGGGGGGAACCGCACCGCCCGGTTCATGTGACCTTCGCGTCCGAACGCGGGTCGGCTTGCGGGCGAGACGCCTCAACCTAGACCGATCTAGTCGGGCCCGGTGGACTCGTGCCTCTCGCTACACTGAACGTGTCGCTCGAACGGGCCTCATCACTATGCGCGGCCGGAGGTGCTGTCATGTTGAGCACTCCCCCCGTCGTGCTGCGATTTCCGTTCCAGGGCCGGTGGACCGCAGAGAACAGTCCGGCGAACCGTGTTCCCAGCCATGGCACCTATCTGCTCGGCACGACCTTCGCAATCGACTTCATCGCCGTCGACGAACGAGGCCGTTCGGCGAAGCACGGTTGGCGCTCCGTGCTAGCGACGGAGCCCCCCGAGCTCTTTGCCGGATTCGGCGCCCCGATCCTTGCGCCGGCATCGGGCACAGTCGTTGCCGCGGTCGACGGTGAGCTTGATCACGAGGCCCGGCGCTCACAATTGGCGTTGATTCCCTACGCGCTCTCCCAAGCGCGCCGAGTTCGAGAGGGCGTGCGCGCGATCGCGGGCAATCACGTGGTCATCGCACTGCAGCCGGCCGGGCCATTTGTGCTCATCGCCCATCTCCAGCGAGGATCGGTGAGCGTCGCAGTTGGATCGGTGGTCATGGTCGGCGAGAACATCGGATCATGCGGGAACTCGGGCAACAGCACGCAGCCTCACGTGCACGTGCAAGTCACGGACTCAACGGCCTGGCCGACGGCGCGGGGCGGGCCGATCGTCTTTGAGCGCCCTCAGGTCAACGGTGGCAACTGGCTGCCGAGGAACGGGGAGGCCTTCACGGCCGCATGAATGGCGCAGGCAGCCACCCGCCATGCCGCCTCTCAGCTTTTCGCGCACTAACAGTTCGGCTTCAGTGATCACGGCATCACGCTTGTTGACGCGGACCCAAAACAGGGCCCTTGCTGGCGACATCGTTGGATGTTGGACAGCAAGCCTGAGCCGCATCGATCCGGCGTCGAGTCAACCCTACGTTGGCAAGTGTGTGCGGATCGAAGCGGGCGTCCCCAATGACCCAGGGCACGTCATCCATGATCGCCGACGCACATAATCCGGGTTCACGGTCCGTCTCGTTTATCTCTGTCCCGGGGTGGGTCGAGGCGTGCGCTTCGCGCGACGGCGTGGCGGTCGCCGGAGTAGCTGACCGGGCTCGACGAAAGTTCGACCGCGCAGAATACTGGATCCTGGCCGAGGATGTCGCCGGCCTCCAAGGTCTCCTCACCGTGTTTCCGGAACTGAACGACGATGCGGCCGGGGCTAAGAATGCGATCGCGATGACCGAGGCACGCCCACGACCGAGTACCCCATGTCGATGAGGCGCGAGGTGACTTCCCTGTTGCGCACACTCTGATTCGACCGGCGGCTCCGACTCGCGGCGGTCGTCAGGGCGACCGCGGGTCACACTACTCAGGGTCCCGTGAATTCGCAGAAGTGAGCTGTTCCCAACCCTCAGCCATCTGAGTCCACCGCAGGGCACTCGCTCACTGCTGGCGCAGGAGAGCAAGGAATTCGTCGGCCATTGCGAGCTGATCCCGCAGCCCCTGGCGCCGCTCCTCGGCCTGTGCAATGAAGGACTCCAGGTCCGACCTCACGGCGGCGATGTCGGCGCCCTCGATGGCGCCGTCCAGTGTGTCGATGGTCTTGAGGAGCGACATCATTTCTTCAAGCGAGAAGCCCAGCGGCTTCATGCGCCGGATCAGGATCAGCCGGGCCTGGTCTTCGTCCGTGTAGAGGCGGAAGCCGCCATCGGTCCGGCCTGAGGCCCTGAGCAAACCGATTTCGTCGTAGTGGCGGATGGTTCGTAGTGACAGTCCGGTGCGTTCGGCCAGCTCGCCGATATGCATCGTTGCCGTGGACTCAGTCGGTGACATGGCGGTACCTCTCACGCGTCAACTCAAACATAACCCTAACGTTAGGGTAGAGTTGTGATCGTCGGCTGACAATGAATGCCAGTCCACCATCCATCCTCGCCGTTCCGGCGCATGGTTGTGCGCATCGGGCGCACCCCTTTCCCTTCGCCCCATTCTGGCCCGCCACCGCGAGCCCTCGTCCCTGGAGGCCCCATGGCTCTCGTTCAGAAATCCCTCGCACCCGACCGTTACAAAGCCGAACCATCGGTGATGACAGCGCTGCGCACCCCGCGGCTCCTCACTCGGGAAGTCCTCGCCGGCCTTGTCGTGGCGATGGCGCTGATCCCGGAGGCGATCTCGTTCTCCATCATCGCTGGAGTCGACCCACGGGTTGGGTTGTTCTCGTCCTTCGTGATGGCTGTATCCATTGCGTTCCTCGGCGGCCGCCCCGCGATGATCACCGCCGCAACGGGAGCCATCGCCCTGGTGATCGCCCCCGTAGCACGCGAGTACGGCATGGATTATTTCATCGCCACGGTCATCCTGGCCGGGCTCCTTCAGGTGATCCTGGGCGTGCTGGGTGTGGCCAAGCTCATGCGTTTCATCCCCCGCAGCGTCATGGTCGGCTTCGTGAACGCCCTGGCCATCCTCATCTTCATCGCACAGTTGCCGCAACTGCTTGGCGTACCGTTCATGGTGTACCCGCTGGTGGCCATCGGAATCATCATCATGGTCGTCATGCCCCGGTTCACCAAGATCATCCCCGCCCCGTTGGTCGCCATCGTGGTGCTGACCATCGCAACCGTCACCATCGCAATCAACGTGCCCACCGTCGGCGACCAGGGCAAATTGCCCAAGAGCCTCCCCGAACTCTTCATTCCGAACGTCCCCCTCAACTTCGAGACGCTCACGATCATCGCCCCCTACGCGCTGGCCATGGCCATGGTCGGCATCCTCGAGTCCCTGATGACGGCCAAACTCGTCGACGAGGTCACCGACACCCACTCCCACAAGACCCGCGAGACTTGGGGTCAGGGCGTCTCCAACATGCTCTCCGGCTTCTTCGGCGGCATGGGCGGGTGCGCCATGATCGGCCAGACCATGATCAACGTGAAGGCCTCCGGCGCCCGAACCCGCATCTCCACGTTCCTTGCCGGCGTATTCCTGCTGATCCTGGTCATCGCTCTCGGCGATGTCGTCGCCATCATCCCCATGGCCGCCCTGGTGGCCGTGATGATCATCGTCTCGGTGCTGACCTTCGACTGGCACAGCATCCGTCCGTCCACACTTCAGAGGATGCCCAAGAGCGAAACCACGGTCATGGTCGCCACAGTCGCTGTGGTCGTAATTACCCACAACCTCGCCATCGGCGTAGTCGTCGGGGTTCTCGTGGCAATGGTCGCCTTCGCCCGCCGGGTGGCGCACCTCGTAGACGTTGAACGCAGCTTGTCCAATGATGAGTCTGTCCCGACTGCGTACTACACCGTGACCGGCGCGCTCTTTTTCGCATCAAGCAACGACCTCACCACCCAGTTCGAGTATGCAGAAGACCCGGACCGCATCGTCATCGACATGGCCGCCTCCCACATCTGGGACGCCTCTACCGTCGCAGCCCTCGACTCCATCACGAACAAATATGAACGTCTCGGCAAACGCGCTGTGATCGTGGGTATGAACGATGCCAGCACCAATATCCACGCCCGTCTCGCCGGCAACCTCGGCGGGGGTCACTGACCCCACCGGCCGAGCAGCATCCGTCGCCGACTCCCCGCCGCGGCGTAGACAGGTTCGCGGGAGGTGGAGAAGTCGGCGAGGACGTGGGCGATGTCCGCGGTCATGCCCTGGACCCGGTGAATGGGAACGGGTCCCCCAGCCGCCTATTGCCATACAGTGGCACTTGAGTTTTACTGGATGACATCAGCATCCGCATGAGAACCGGGAGAGCACCCATGGCCGAGTCGTCCACCCGCACCGTGGAACGAGCCCTCGACCTGCTCGCCGTGATCTGCGACGCCGACGGGCTCACGCTCTCGGAGAGCTCACGCGCCGTCGCCCTCGCACCGAGCACCGCCCTGCGCCTGCTGCGCACGCTCGAGACCCGCGGCTTCGTGCACAAGACCGACGACGGCGCCTACCTGCCGGGCAGCCGCATCATCCAGCTCGGCGCGCAGTCGCTCAGCAGCGAGTCGCTGGTCACCCTCTCCCGCCCGGCCATGGAGCGGCTCGTCGCCGAGACCGGCGAGTCCGTCTACCTCAGCGTCGAGGGCCACGACGCCACCGGGCTCTACATCGCCATCGTTGAGGGCACCCACTCGGTGCGGCACTCGAGCTGGGTCGGCCGCACCGTGCCGCTCGAACGCTCCGCGGCCGGGCAGGTGCTCACCGGGCACACCCCGGAGACCGGCTACGTGGTCGTCGAACGCGGCGTCGAAACGGATGTCACGGCCCTGGCCGCGCCGATCCGTTCGGAAGCCAGAACAATCGCCGCCCTGAGCCTGGTCATCCCGAGCTACCGGGTGGAGCCCGCGGACATCCGTCGCTACGGCCCGCTGCTGGCCCAGGCTGCCGGGCACGTGTCCGCCGGTCTCAGCCGCGCCGTCCCCAACCTCCCCATGGACTGATCGACCCCGAACCCCCGAACCCTCAAGGAGACAGTGATGTCCGAATCCCGCCCCGTGCGCGCCGCCCGCGGCACCGAGTTGACCGCGAAAAGCTGGCAGACCGAGGGCCCGCTGCGGATGCTGATGAACAATCTCGACCCTGACGTGGCCGAGCACCCGGAGAACCTGGTGGTCTACGGCGGCACGGGCAAGGCCGCCCGCAACTGGGAAGCCTACGACGCCATCGTGCGTACACTCACCACGCTGGAAAAGGACGAAACGCTGCTGGTGCAGTCCGGCAAGCCGGTCGGCGTGTTCCGCACGCACGAGTGGGCGCCGCGGGTGCTGATCGCCAACTCCAACCTGGTCGGCGATTGGGCGACCTGGCCGGAGTTCCGCCGCCTCGAGGCCCTCGGCCTGACAATGTACGGCCAGATGACGGCCGGTTCGTGGATCTACATCGGCACTCAGGGTATCCTGCAGGGCACCTATGAGACCTTTGCCGCCGTGGCCGCGAAGATCGCCGCCCGTGAGGGCGGGCCTCACACACACAGTGGCGGCACCCTGGCCGGCACGCTCACCCTCACCGGCGGGGCCGGCGGCATGGGCGGCGCGCAACCGCTGGCCGTGACCATGAACGGCGGCGCCGTGCTGATCGTCGACGTGGACGAGTCCCGGCTGCTGCGTCGGGTCGAGCATGGCTATCTCGACGAACTGGCACCCACCCTGGACGACGCCGTCGCCCGGGTGCTCGCGGCGAAGAACGAGAAGCGCGCCCTCTCGGTGGGCGTGGTCGGCAACGCGGCGACCGTGTTCGCCGAGCTGCTGGAGCGGCGGGTGCCGATCGACATCGTCACCGACCAGACCAGCGCGCACGACCCGCTGGCCTACCTGCCAGAGGGCGTGACTGCGGAGGAGTGGCATGACTACGCGGCCGCGAAGCCCGAGGAATTCACCGAGCGCGCCCGGGCATCCATGGCGAAGCAGGTCACCGCGATGGTGGGCTTCCAGGATGCCGGTGCCGAGGTCTTCGACTACGGCAACTCGATCCGGGCGGAGGCGGAGCTCGGCGGCTGCGCGCGGGCGTTCGACTTTCCCGGGTTCGTGCCCGCCTACATCCGCCCGCTGTTCGCCGAGGGCAAAGGCCCGTTCCGCTGGGTGGCGCTCTCGGGCGACCCGGCCGACATCGCGGCCACCGACCGGGCCATCGTGGAGCTGTTCCCCGAGGACGAGCACCTGCGCCGCTGGATCACGAAGGCGCAGGACACCGTGCACTTCGAGGGTCTGCCGGCCCGGATCTGCTGGCTCGGCTACCAGGAACGGCACCGGGCCGGCCTGAAGTTCAACGAGATGGTGGCGTCGGGCGAGCTGAGCGCGCCGATCGTGATCGGCCGCGACCACCTCGACTCCGGCTCGGTGGCCTCGCCCTACCGGGAGACCGAGGCCATGCTGGACGGGTCGGATGCGATCGCCGACTGGCCGCTGCTGAACGCGCTGCTGAACACGGCATCGGGTGCCACCTGGGTGTCGATCCACCACGGCGGCGGCGTCGGGATCGGCCGCAGCATCCACGCCGGCCAGGTGATCGTGGCCGACGGCACCCCCCTGGCCGCCGAGAAGATCGCCCGCGTGCTCACCAACGACCCCGGCACTGGCGTGATGCGGCACGTCGACGCCGGGTATCAGCGGGCCGAAGAGGTGGCCCGGGAGCGCGGCCTGCGCGTGCCGATGTGGGAGTCGGAGTGAGCGGGGTGTGCGCATGAGCGAGCTCGCCCACGGGATGCTCGCCGGACTCGCCGAGATCGCCGACACCGGGCGGGACTCCCGCCGCGGCGGCTACTCCCGGCACCTCTGGCAGGGTGCCGACCTCGAGCTGCGGGCCTGGTTCGCCCTGCGCGCCGAGCGCCTCGGGCTCAGCGTCGAGACCGACCGTAACGGCAACCTCTGGGCCTGGTGGGGAGAGCCGGGGCCGGATGCCGTGGTTACGGGCAGCCACCTGGATTCCGTTCCCGGCGGCGGCGCCTACGACGGCCCCCTCGGCGTAGTCAGTGCGCTCGAGGCCGTGGCGCGGCTGCGGGCATCCGGGTTCACGCCGTCCCGCCCCTGCGCTGTGCTCGTCTGCGCCGAGGAGGAGGGCTCCCGATTCGGGATCGCCTGCCTGGGCTCCCGGCTACTGACCGGCGGTATCGACGCCGACCGGGCCCGCGCGCTCATCGACGCCGACGGGATCACCCTGGCCCAGGCGGCCCGCCGCGCCGGGCTCGACCCTGCGCACCTCGGCGCCGACCGGGACGCTTTGGCCCGCATCGGCCTCTTCATCGAGCTGCACGTGGAGCAGGGCCGCGGTCTGATCGACCTCGGCCGGCCCGTGGCGGTGGCGTCGTCGATCCTCGCGCACGGGCGCTGGCGCCTCACCGTGACCGGCCAGGGCAACCACGCCGGCGCCACCCCGATGGAAGACCGTCGCGACCCGCTCGTGGCCGCTGCCCGCGCGATCGTCGCCGTGCAGGATGCCACCGGGGGACACCCCGGCGCGCGCGCCACGGTCGGCCGCCTGGAGGTGGTGCCGGGCGGGACCAACGTGATCGCGTCATCCGTGCACGCCTGGCTCGACGCCCGCGCGCCCACCGACGCCGAGACCCGCGATCTGGTCGCCGCAATCGCGGCGGCCGTCGGCGAGGCCGCCCAGGTGAACGGATGCTCCGTGGCCGTCACCGAGGAGTCCTGGACCGGAACGGTGACGTTCGACCCCGAGCTCGTGGGACGATTCCGGTCGGTGCTCGGCGCTGACGCCCTCGTTCCGGCCCTGCCGACGGGTGCCGGGCACGATGCCGGCGTGCTCGCAGCGAGCGTGCCGAGCGCCATGCTCTTCGTGCGCAATCCCACCGGCGTCTCGCACTCCCCCGAAGAATTCGCCGAGGTGGGCGACTGCGTCGCCGGGATCGACGCCCTCGAGACCCTGCTGCGGAGCCTGCTGTGAGCGCGCGCGGGGTCGGGGCTGGGGTCGGGACTGGGGCTGGGGCTGGGGCTGGGGCTGGACAGTCGGGGCCACCGGTGGCCGCCTACTGGTGCGAGCTGGCGCTGGTCGACGGGGCTGCCCTGCCCGGCGTGCGGCTGGAGGTGGGCACGGACGGGCGCCTTCAGGCCGTCACACCGCGCTCCGAGCCGCGGCCCGGCGACGTGCGGCTCGGCACCGTGCTGCCGGGGCTGGCGAACGCGCACTCGCACGCCTTCCACCGGGCGTTGCGGGGCCGCACCCACGACGCCGGCGGCGACTTCTGGCAGTGGCGGGAGGCCATGTACCAGGTGGCCGCCGGCCTCGACCCCAAGCGGTACTTCCTGCTGGCACGGGCCGTGTTCGCCGAGATGCTGGCCTCCGGTTTCACGGCAGTCGGCGAGTTCCACTATCTGCATCACCGGCCGGGCGGCTCCCGCTACCCCGCCGAACACGCCATGGAACTGGCGTTGGCGGCCGCGGCACGGGAGGTGGGCATCCGGCTGGTGCTGCTTGACACGCTCTACCTCGACGGCGGAATCGGAATGCCACTCACCCCCGCGCAGCGCGCCTTCGGCGACGGATCGGCCGCCGCCTGGCTGGCCCGGTGGCACTCGCTGCGCGAGGCGCTCGGCCGTGCTGCCACGGCAGATGACGGCGACGGCGACGGCTCCCAGACTGACCGCCAGGCCGATAGCCAGGCCGACGCCCGGTCAGGCACCCAGGCCAGCACGGATACCCGCGTCACCCTGGGCGCGGCGATCCATTCGGTGCGGGCGGTGTCCCCGACCGCGATCCGGGAGGCGCTCGCCGGGCTGCCCGATGCCGTTCCACTGCACATCCACCTGTCGGAGCAGCCTCAGGAGAACGCGGACTGCCGGGCCGCCTACGGCCGGACCCCAACCGAGGTGCTGGCCGGGATCGGGGCGCTCGCTCCGCGGCTGAGCGTCGTGCACGCCACGCACCTCACCGACGAGGATGTGGCGCTGATCGGGACATCCGAGGCCTCGGTTGTGATGTGCCCGACCACGGAAGCCGACCTCGGCGACGGGATCGGGCCGGCCCTGGCGTTGCAGCGGGCCGGCGCCCGGATAGCCCTCGGCTCGGACCAGAACGCCGTCATCGACCCGCTGCTCGAGATGCGCGGCCTGGAGGCCGGCGAGCGTCTGGTATCGGGCCGGCGCGGCCGGTTCACGCCCGCCGAACTGCTCGTGGCCGCTTCGGACCACGGCTATGCCGCGCTCGGACTCGGCCGGCAGCGCCTCATCCCCGGTGACCTGTGCGACCTCGTGGAGGTGGCGAGCGACAGCATCCGCACAGCCGGGTCGCTGCCGGAGCAGCTGCCGCTGACCGCGACGGCCGCCGACGTGCGCCGGGTGATCGTGGGCGGACGCGTCGTCGCCGACTCCGGGGTGCTGGTGGGTGGCGCGGGCGGGCCTGACGGGCGGGCGTCGGGCACGCTGCGACCCGAGATCCTGCTGCGCGACGCCCTCGCCGCGCTCGACGGCACCGCCGCGCTCGCGTCAGGAGAACGACCGTGACCCCCGAACCGACCGAGCTGATCACCGGTATCCGGGAACTGACCACGCAGGCGGACGGCGCCCCGCGCCTCGCCGATGCTGCCCTCGTGATCGAGGGCGGCCGCATCGCGTGGATCGGCGCGGCGTCCGCGGCACCGGCGGCCGATGTCCGCACGGATGCCGGCGGCCGGGCCGCTCTGCCCGGCTGGGTCGACAGCCACACCCACCTGGTGTTCGCAGGCGACCGGGCCACGGAATTCGAGGCCCGGATGGGCGGTCAGCCCTACGCGGCGGGAGGAATCCTGACCACCGTGGCTGCCACTCGCGCCGCGACCGAGGCGCAGCTCACGGCCGCGGCGGCCCGGCTGCGGCGCGAGGCGGAGGCGCAGGGCACCACGTTCCTCGAGAGCAAGACCGGCTACGGCCTCGACCTGGCGAGCGAGGCGCGGTCGGCTCGGGTGGCGGCATCCGTCGCTGATGTCGTCACATTCCTCGGCGCGCATATCGTGCCGCCGGGCATCGACCGGCGCGACTACCTGGACCTGGTCACCGGACCGATGCTCGCCGTGGTGGCTCCGCACGCACAGTTCGTCGACGTGTTCTGCGAGGTCGGGGCGTTCGATGTGGCGGAGAGCCGGGAGGTGCTACTGGCCGGCCGTGCCGCCGGCCTCGGCCTGCGCCTGCACGGCAACCAGCTGGGATTCAGCGGCGGGGTGCGCCTCGCGGTGGAGCTCGGCGCGGCGAGTGTCGACCACTGCAACCACCTCGAGCCGGCGGACCTCGACGCCCTCGCCGCCTCAGCCACCGTGGCCACCCTGCTGCCGGCCTGCGACCTCTCCACCCGGCAGCCGTTCCCGCCGGCCCGGCGGCTGCTCGATGCCGGCGCGAGCATCGCCCTGGCCACCAACTGCAATCCGGGCAGCTCCTACACGACGTCGATGGCGTTCTGCGTGGCCACCGCGGTGCTGCAAATGGGTCTGACGATCGAGGAGGCGGTGTGGGCGGCGACCCGCGGCGGAGCCCGGGCTCTCGGCCGCGACACGGGAACGGACGCGGTCGGAGCCCTGCGCGTGGGCGGGCGGGCCGACCTGCAGGTGCTTGACGCGCCATCCGTCGCTCATCTCGCCTACCGCCCCGGCGTGCCGCTGACCTGGGCGGTCTGGCGGCAGGGTGTGCGGACCGGCCGCCGCGGCCCATCACCGCTCCCGGCCTGACCGAGGGATTTGCGCCTCGCGCCCTCACTGTCCCCTCTCCCTTGCCGCCCCCTTCCAGCCCACCCCACCCCGTCGTGCATGACTCCTGCACATTGCTCAATCACTTATCGGGCACCCCCGGAATTCCGCGGATGTCCGGCGCGGTCTCGAAAAATCCCAGGAGTTATGCACCCGAGGCACCGAAGAGCACCTCCCGGGCCAAGTCGCGCCGTCACCGACCAGCCAGCCAGCCGACGTCCGGGCAGGAGCCCGCCCGCCCGCGGCTAACTCAGGAGAATGGCCGGCTTCGTCACTGCACCCTCTGCATTTCCGCGGCACCGCCACCCGATCGGCAGCCGACTCGCCGGATCTCCTGAGTTAGCCACACGCAGGAGGAGTCGAAGCAGCGGCGCGGCCCGGGTGGAGTCCTCGAACGGCTTTATAATGACCGGCATGGACGTTTATACCTGGCTCAACCTGGCGCTCGTGCTGCTGTTCGTGCTCATCGGCGGCGTGTTCGCAGCGACCGAGTTGGCGTTGGTGTCCCTGCGCGAGAGCCAGCTGCACGCGCTGGAACGCGAAAGCACGCGTGGCAAAACGGTCGCCCACCTGGCCCGGGACCCGAACCGGTTTCTGGCGGCCGTGCAGATCGGCGTCACCGTCGCCGGGTTCCTGTCCGCCGCCTACGGTGCCTCCACGCTGGCGCCCGACCTCGCCCCGCTGCTGGTGGTACTCGGGCTGTCGAAAGGGGCCGCGGACACGCTTGCCCTGGTCGGTCTGACGCTCCTCGTCGCCTACCTCTCCCTGGTGTTGGGGGAACTCGTGCCGAAGCGATTCGCACTGCAGAAGGCCAGCAGCTTCGCGCTCGCGCTCGCGCCGCCACTCCAGGTCTTCGCGACCCTGATGCGCCCCGTGATCTGGCTGCTGTCCGTCTCGACGAACGCCGTTGTGCGGCTCCTGGGCGGAGACCCGCACGCCCGGAGCGAGCTCGTGTCTGATGAGGAATTGCGCGACCTCGTCGCCGCACACGAGGGCCTCGAGGTCGAGGAACGGCACATCCTGAGTGAAGTGCTCGACGCCACCAACAGGCTGGTCAAGGAGGTGATGCGCCATCGCGGAGACGTCGACTTCCTGGTCGGCACGCAGACGATTCCCGCCGCCCTGGAGGAGATCCGGTCGCTGCCGCACTCGCGCTATCCGGTGATCGGCCGCTCAATCGACGAGGTGCTGGGCTTCGTACACGTGCGCGATCTCCTGGACCCCGACGCCCACCCCGGCGCGACGACCGTAGCCGAGGTGGTGCGGGCCATCGTCTTCCTTCCCGGCACCAATCGCATCCTGCCGGCCATGACCCAGCTGCGCCGTGCCGGCGTGCACATCGCGATCGTCGTCGACGAATACGGCGGCACCGACGGTATCGTGACTCTCGAGGATCTCGTTGAGGAGCTCGTGGGTGAGATCCACGACGAGTACGACCTGCCTGTGCCCGAGGGACACTCCGACGAGAACGGCCAGGCCCGGCTGGCGGATGGCGGCCTGAATATCGAAGACTTCACGGATGCCACAGGAGTCGAACTCGAGGACGGCCCCTATGAGACCGCGGCCGGCTTCGTGACCTACCGGCTCGGACGCATGCCCCAGGTGGGTGACACCGTCTCGGCCGGGGACTACCAGTTGCGGGTCGCCGCTCTCGACGGGCTGCGCGTCAGCGTCATCGAGGTCGGTGCCGGCTGAGCGAGGACTCCGCGTGACCACTGCGCCTGGCCACACCGCCTGATCACGCCACGGGGCCGCTTCCCTTCAGGAAAGAGCAGCGCGCCGGCTTTCCAGCCGCAGTTCGAGTTCGCTCATCACCAGGGCGGCAAGGTCGGTGAGGGTTCGGAGCTCGGGCGTGGTGATGGCGCGCGGTCGGAAGTCGATAACGCACAGGGTGCCGAGGTTGTAACCGTTCCGGGTCGTCAGGGGCACTCCGGCATAAAACTGCAGGCCGAATTCCTCGGCCACGAGTGGGTTTGCGAGCGCGCGCGGGTCGGTGCGGGCATCCTCTACCACCCAGGGTCCCTCGGACATGATGGCTGAGGCACAGAGGCCCGGATCGCGGGGGATCTCCTCGAGGTCGAGGCCGTGATGCGATTTGAACCAGATACGGTCGGTGTCGACGATACTGACGATCGCGATCGGCACATCGTACAACCGGGCGGCGAGCGCGGCAATCCGGTCGAAGGCGCCGTCGGCGGGAGTGTCGAGAATGTCGAGGCGCGCGACCTCGTGCAGCCGTGCGGATTCGTCGCTGACGAGGTTGTGATCCACGGCACTACGATGGCGGCCGGTTTCCGCGATAACAGCTTGGTGCAGAGCGAGCACCACCTCCGCGGTCGGCGGGCGCTGCTCCGGCTTGCGGGCCAGCATGGTCGACAGAAGGTGCCGCCACTCCGGGGCGAGTGCCTGCGGGATGGCAGGGTCGCGCTGGAGTCTGGCTAGGGCCGACGGGATCGGCTCCCCGGGGAACGCCGTCTCACCGGTGAAGCATTCCAGGAGCACGAGCCCCAACGCATAGATGTCGCTCGCCGGTCCGAGGTTCTCTCCTCGGGCCTGCTCCGGACTGAGATAGGCGGCCGTGCCCGTCGTCATCCCCTGGGTGGTCACCCGCGCGCTGTCCGGGAACAGGGCGATGCCGAAATCGGTCAGCCGCGCGCGCGCTCGGGAATCCGAGCTGTATTCCGCGAGGAGGATGTTCGCCGGTTTGATATCACGGTGGATGACGCCGCGCCCGTGGATGTAGTCGAGCCCCTCCGCCAGGTCGTAACCGATCTGGGCGATGTGCCGCGTCGACATCGGATCCCGGTCGAGTCGCTGACGCAGGTTGACGCCGTCCACGAGCTCCATCACAAGGAAGATCTGCGGGTGGTCCGCCTCGGTCCGGTCCACACCGACGTCGAACAGGGTGACAATGCTGTGGTGGTTCAGGCTTGCCAGCACGTTGATCTCGGCTTGCTGGCGCTGAATATTGGGCACGTCGGTGGCGCGAAGTTCGAAGATCTTGATCGCCACGTCCCGACCCAGACGCTCGTCGGTGGCCCGGTAGACCGAGGCCATTCCGCCGCGGCCGATCAGGTCCTTAACCCGGTAGCGTGCGTCCAGGAACTTCGGAAATTGCGTGGTCATCAGACCCCCCTTTGGAAATGAGTCTAGGTCAGCTTCGCGGGGGATGTTACACATCTTTGGCCCGCGCCCGTGTCCCTGGGCGACAACGCCCAGGGAGTGTGAAACTGGGGCTATGACGGTGATGCGGGGTCGAGGGCGGTCAATGGCAGTTGGACTGGGGTGCGCGGCGGCGTTGCTGCTGGCCGGATGCGCGGGGCCGGGTTCACCCCCGACAGGCGGTGTCTCGTCGCCCGGTTCGACCCCGACGGCAACTTCGACCCCGACCTCCCCAGCCACGCTGTCCTCGACGCCCGCTCCCGCCGATTCGGCCTCCGCCGGCACCTGCGGCCCGAACCAACTGTCGCTGTCGCTGCAGTCGCGGCCTCAGGACAGCGGCATGGGCAACTTCTACTGGGACCTGCGTCTCACGAACATCGGCTCGGCGGCGTGCACGGTCGAGGGCTACCCGGTGACGACTCTGGTCGGCACGGCCCCGAATGTGCCGGTCGGATCCGTTTCCGACACCGAGCCGGGACGCTGGTACCCGGTGGCGGTCCTCGCGTTGGCGCCCGGGACATCCGCGTACAGCCTGCTGCACCTCGGCCAAGCCGGCGCGTACGACTGTCCCCTCGTGCCGGTCGGCGCCCTCGACGTGACGCTGCCCGGCTGGGACACCGCGAGCCGGGTGGCCACGCCGAACCCGATCGAGGGCTGTGACGACGACAGCACCGTGCTCGTGCGCACCGGCCCGCTGGCCCCGGCCCCGGTCAGCTTCTAGAGCCGGGCCGGCTTCGGCCGCACGGTGGCCAACTCAGGAGATCCGGGCGAGGCCGCGGCATCCGTTGCCTGATCCCGGGGGCAGGGGCTTCAGCCGGCACCGGTTTTCCTGAGGTAGCCGCAGCGTTGCGTGCATAACCCCGGCGGATGCGCGCAGCTCGGCCCGGCGGATGCGCGCCGCTCGGCCCGGCGCTCCCGGCCGCCCTCGACCAGGAAGTACAGCACGGGCAGCACCACCAGGGTCAGCACGGTCGAGGAGACCAGCCCGCCGATGACAACGAGGGCCAGCGGCTGCGAGATGAAACCGCCCGTTCCGGTGAGGCCGACCGCCATCGGCAGCAGCGCGAATATCGTGGCGAGCGCGGTCATCAGGATCGGGCGCAGACGACGGGACGCACCGTTGACCAGCGCCTCCCGCACCGACTGCCCGCGACGCCGGTACTGGTTGACCAGGTCGATCAGCACGATGGCGTTGGTCACGACGATGCCGATCAGCATCAGCACGCCGATCAGCGAGGGCACACCCAGCGGGATGCCGGTGATCACCTGCAGGGCGATCGCGCCGGTCGCCGCGAACGGCACCGACACCAGCAGCAGCAGTGGCTGCAGCAGCGACCGGAAGGTCGCCACCATCACGATGTAGACGATCAGGATGGCGATCAGCAGCGCGAGCCCGAGCTGCGCGAACGCCTCGGTCTGGTCGGCGGTTACCCCGCCGAGCGTCGCCGTCGCGCCCTCCGGCAAAGCGGTGTCGGCCAGGGCTGCCGTCATCTGCGCGTTGGCCGCACCCAGGTCGTCGATGCTGGGGGTGGCGGACACGGTCGCCGTGCGCAGCCCCTTCGTCGTGGTGAGGGTGGACGGACCCTCGACCTGCTCGACCGTGGCCAGGGTGTCCAGGGCAACCGGTCCGGCCAGGGTCGGGATACTCAGGGCCGCGAGCTCGGCCGTCGTCGTCGGCGGCGCCTCGGACTGCAGGTAGACCGACAGGGTCGTCTCGTCGATCACGATGGATCCGATCACGCTCGGCTGCATGGCCTGCGACACCAGTGCGCCCAGGGCGAGCTCGCTCAGGCCCACGGCACCCGCGGCATCCCGGTCGACGGTCACCGCGATGTAGGGGCGTGAGGCCGCCAGATTGCTTGAGCTCTCCTTGATCGCGTCGAGGTCCTCCACGGCGGCGAGCACCGCGTCGGTGGCCCTCTGCAGGTCGGCGTTCGTGGCCGCGGTCACATCCACGGCGATATCGGATGTCCCGCCGAACCCTCCGCCGGACGAGATCGAGAATTCTCCGCTTCCGTTCAGGGCCGTGAGCTGGTCTCGCACGACATCCTGAACCTCGTCGGGGTTGGCCTCCCCGTCGGTGGTGATCGAGTAGGTCACGGTGTTTGACGACACGCCGCCGCCGAATGCGGCCAGGGCGTTGCCGCCGCCGATGGAGACCTGCACGATTTCGACGCCGTCGGTGCCGCGAAGGGACTTCTCGGCTGCCGTGGAGGCGTCGTCCTGAGCTGCGAGGCTGGTGCCCACCGGCAGTGTCTGGGTGACGCGGAAGGTGGTCTGCCCGGTCGAGCCGAGGAAGTTGATCTTCATATAGGGAACCAGGGCCACTGTGCCGCCCAGCACGAGCACTGCGACCAGGAGTGTCGCGACGGCGTGGTTCAGGGTCCAGCGGATGACCGGGAGGTAGCCGATCTGAAGGCGGCTCGGGCGCTCCTCGGGTGGGGCGTCCGCGCTGCCGTTGTGGCGGGTGCGGCGCGAGGTGGCGGGCTCGACGCTGACGGTGGGCGAGCCTGTCGAGATCGGCGAGGCGGTCGAGACCTCCGCAGTAAGGGCCAGGGGCGTTTCGACGGGCTCAACCACCGGGGCGGGCGCGACCGCCCTGGCCGGCCGCAGGAACCAGAATGCGAGCACGGGCACGATGGTCAGAGAAACCAGCAGCGACGCGAGCAGGGCGATCGAGACGGTTAGCGCGAACGGCCGGAACAGTTCCCCGGTCGAGCCGCCGACGAACGCGATCGGCAGGAACACGGTGACGGTGGTGATGGTGGATGCCGTGATCGCCCCGGCCACCTCGCGCACCGCGCGCACGATGGTCGCGGCGCGGTCGGCGCCCTCGACCAGGTTGCGGGTGATGTTCTCGATCACCACGATGGAGTCGTCTACGACGCGCCCGATCGCGATGGTGAGGGCGCCGAGGGTGAGGATGTTCAGCGAATAGCCCACGCCCTGCAGGCCGATGAAGGTGATCAGCACCGAGGTCGGGATCGAGATCGCCGTGACCAGGGTCGCCCGCACCGAGAGCAGGAACACGAGGATCACGAGAACGGCGAAGATCAGTCCGAGCAAGCCCTCTTCGGTGAGCGCGTCGATCGATTCCTGGATGAACGGCGCCTGGTCGAAGACGACCGTGAAGGTCGCGCCGGGGACCGCCGCCTCCAGCCGGGGCAGGATCGCGCGCACGGCCTCGGACACGTCGACCGTGTTCGCTGCGGGCACCTTGGTGACCGCGATGGTCAGTGCCGGCCGGCCGTCGACACGGGAGATGCTCGCGACCGGGTTCTCGCCGAGGGAGACGTTGGCGACGTCGCCGATGGTGGTCAGACCCGCGCCGGGCACCGGGGCGAGGATCGGAAGCGCCGCGATGTCCTCGGCCTCACCGAGCTTCGATCCTGTCTGCACCGAGAGGGTGGTGTCGTCTTCGGTCAGCGAACCGGCCGGGATCAGCGACCCGTTCTGCTCCAGCGCACTGCGGATGCCCTGGCTGGTCAGGCCGCGTTCGGCCAGCTTCGCGGCATCCGGCGTGATGGTCACGCGGCGGCCGACGTCGCCGACCACGGCTGCCTCGCGCACGCCCTGCACATCACGGATGTCGCCCAGTACGCTGCGCTTGAGGTCGTCGGCGAGGGTGTCGCGGTCGCCGCCGGACACGGCGAGGGAGAGCACCGGGAAGTCGTCGATGCTGCCAGAGAGCACCTGCGGGTCGAGGTTCTCCGGCATGGTCGACTTGATGCGGTTGATGGCCTGACTGATGCGCGATTCGGCCTTGACCAGGTCGGTGCCGTAGGTGAACGTGGCGCTGACCAGCGACGCGTCGGTGCTGCTGGTCGTCGAGGTGGATTCGAGCCCGGGGATGCCCTGGATCGCCGTCTCGATCGGCGTCGACACGTCGTCGTTGACGACCTCGGGCGAGGCGCCCGGGTAACTCGTCGAGACCACCAGTTGCGGCAGCTGCAGGGAAGGGATCAGCTCCTGCTTGAGGCTGGTCAGGGCGAGGCTGCCGAAAACGGCGACGACGATGGTGATCAGCGCGATCAGCGCCCGGTTCTTCATGCTCAAGACAGCGAGAAAATGCACCCGTTCAGTATCTCATTGCAGGGTGTGCAGACTTCCCTGCCCGGGGCATCCGTCGGGCCGAGGCAGACGGAGGGGCGTACCCTCGGCCGCAAGACGCACCATCAACCCGAACGACAAGGAGCAATTATGACTGTGGCACGCGTAACAACACTCAGCATCCGGTCCGACAGATCCTTCGAGGATGCCGTCGCCGTCGGCATCGCCCGGGCGAGCAAGACCCTGCGCGGGGTCTCCGGCGCCTGGGTCAAGGAGCAGAAGGTGGAGGTGACAGACGGTGAGATCACCTCGTACGACGTCGTGATCGAAGTCACCTTCGTTCTCGACGACTAGGCACGGGCTGCAGACGAGGGACCGTCCCGACAGGTCGCCGGCGGCGTGGAAGGCGGCATCCGCGCCGCCGGGCCGGGTCGGCCTGGCAACTTGATAACGGGCCGATAGTGCAATTGGATGGACTTCCATGACCCGTCGCCTCGCCCAGCTCCTCATCGGCCTCTTCCTCTACGGCTTGGGGATCGCGCTGATTGTGCGCGGCGAGATCGGCGTGGCCCCGTGGGACGTACTCACCCAGGGCATCTCCGGCCTCACCGGCCTCGGTTTTGGGTTGGTCACCATCCTGATCAGCGGCGTCGTCCTGCTGCTCTGGATCCCGCTGCGCCAGAAGCCGGGCGTGGGAACCGTGCTGAACGCCCTGCTCGTCGGGCCAGCGGCGGATGTCGGCCTCTGGCTGATCCCGACGGGGCAGGATTTGTGGGTGCGCATCCTGCTGTTCGCGGCCGGGCTTCTGGTGCTGGCGATCGCCACCGGCCTCTATATCGGCGCGCATTTCGGCCCCGGCCCGCGCGACGGGCTGATGACGGGCCTGCACCAGCGCACCGGCTGGCGCATCTGGATCGTGCGCACGGGCATCGAGGTGACCGTGCTCAGCATCGGCTGGGCGCTCGGCGGCAACGTGGGCATCGGCACGGTTCTCTTCGCCGTGCTCGTCGGCCCGCTCTGCCACTGGACGATCCCGTTCTTCGCGATCACCCTGCCCCAGAACGACGACGCCCGGCTCGAGGAGACCCTCGAGGGTTCCGTGCCGCCCTCCGAGCCCTCCCTCGACAGCCCCGCGAACTGACTCCGGCGCCGAATCGGGCTTCCACCCGCCAATACATTGTTGAACAATCTGCGGAAGTGGTGCATCCTTAACCAAACTTCCACGGACGGAGACCCGGATGTCCAGCATCGATTCAGACAGCATCGATCTAAACAGTGATGTCGGGGAATCCTTCGGCAACTGGTCCTTCGGCGACGACGCCGCGATCATCTCCTCCGTCTCCAGCGTGAACGTGGCCTGCGCCTTCCACGCCGGGGATCCGAGCACGATCCGCGCCACCTGCACGGCCGCCGCCGCAGCCGGCGTGACGGTCGGCGCGCACCCGGGCTACCGGGACCTGGCCGGCTTCGGCCGCCGGTTCATCGACATGGAGCCCGGTCACCTCACCGACGAGGTGATTTACCAGATCGGCGCGCTGCAGGCCCTGGCCGCGGTCGCCGGAACCCGGGTCAGCTACGTCAAACCGCACGGTGCCCTCTACAACACCATCGCGCACGACGAGGTGCAGGCGCAGGCCGTCGTCGACGCGATCCGCGCCGTCGACCCGAGCCTGCCCGTGATGGTGCTGCCCGATTCCGAGATCCAGCGCCTCGCCGACCGGGCCGGGCTCCGCACAGTCGTGGAGGCCTTCGCCGACCGTGCCTATAACCCGGACGGCTCCCTGGTGTCCCGATCGCGGCCCGGCGCCGTGCTGCTCGACCCTGCCGCCGTCACCGAGCAGGTGCTCCGCCTGGCCGGCGACCGCCAGGTGCGTGCCGTCGACGGCAGCCTCCTCACGGTGACGGCCGAAAGCATCTGCCTGCACGGCGACACCCCCGGCGCCGTCGCGCTGGCCGGTGCGGTGCGCTCCGCGCTGCAGGATGCCGGCATCCCCATTCGAAGCTTCGTCTAGCCCCGTGGCCGGTCCCGTTCGCATCATTCGAGCCGTCGGCGACCGCGCCGTGCTGGTCGAACTGGCCGGCCTGGCCGACGTGCTCGACCTGCAGGCACACCTGCAGCGGCATCCGCTGGCCGGGCAGCTCGACGTGCTCGCCGCCGCGGAAACCGTGCTGATCACCGGCGTCTCCGCCTCCGCCGCACGGGGATTCGCCAACGCCCTGCGGCAGCTGCAGGTTCTGCCGGCCGCCCCCGCAGACGCCGCGCTCGTGCAGATCGACACCGTCTACGACGGGGAAGACCTCGCCGACGTCGCCGCGCACACCGGCCTCAGCATCGAGGGCGTCATCGCCGCGCACACCGGCCAGGACTGGACCGCCGCGTTCGGCGGCTTCGTCCCCGGTTTCCTCTACCTCACCGGCGCGAGCGCCGTGCTGACCGTGCCCCGGCGCAGCTCGCCGCGCAGCTCGGTGCCCACCGGCTCCGTGGCCGTGGCCGGCGACTACTCCGCCGTCTACCCCCGCACCTCCCCCGGCGGCTGGCAGCTGCTCGGCCGCACGGACGCCCGGCTCTGGGACCTGAAGCGTTCGCAGCCGGCCCTGATCCGCCCGGGTGACCGGGTGCGGTTCCGCGCGGTGCGCGAGCAGGTCGCCGCCGCGGGGGTCCTCGTACCGGAGACCGCAGTCGCGGTTGGGACTCCACCAGCGGCGGCCACTCCCGATGTCGCGGCAACCGCGGTCCCCACCCCCGCCACCGGCATCCGCGTGCTCTCCCCCGGCGCGCAGACGACCGTGCAGGACCTCGGCCGCCCCGGCTACGCCGACCAGGGCGTGACCGCGTCCGGTGCACTCGACCGTGGCGCCCTGCGGCGCGCCAACCGGGTCGTTGGAAATCCGGCCACGGCCGCCGTGCTCGAGAACGCCCTCGGCGGCCTGTCCCTGACCGCGCTGGCAGACCAGGTGCTCGCCGTCACCGGTGCAGTTCTCCCGCTCACGGTGACGGATGCCGTCGGCCGCCACCGCGAGCTGCCGATGAATTCCGCCGTCTCCCTCCTCGCCGGGCAGACCCTGTCGCTCGGAGCCCCCCGCTCGGGCGTGCGCAGCTACCTGGCCTTCCGCGGCGGCATCGACGTGGACCCGGTGCTCGGCAGCCGGTCCACCGACACCCTCAGCGGCATCGGTCCGGCCCCGCTGACCTCGGGAACCGTGCTCCGGATGCTGCCGCCCGCCCCCGGCAGCGCCGTGCACCACCCCGAGACCCCGCCGCCGGCCCCAGCCGAGGTCACCGTGCTGCGCTTCGTGCCGGGACCCCGCGCGGACTGGTTCGAGCCGGCATCCGTCGACCGGTTCGGCGACGCGGAGTGGACCGTCACCCATCAGTCGAACCGGATCGGCCTGCGGCTGGCCGGTGAGCCGCTCGCCCGGTCGCGGCCGGGCGAGCTGGCCAGCGAGGGTACGGCCCGCGGGGCCATCCAGGTGCCGCCGTCGGGCCTGCCGGTTTTGTTCCTCGCGGACCACCCGGTCACCGGCGGCTACCCGGTGATCGGCGTCGTGCTCGCCGAGGACCTCGACCTCGCGGCACAGTTGCCGACGGGGGCGCGCATCCGTTTCACGCCCGTGCCTGCCGAGCCCGTCCCCGCCTCCCCCTGATGCCCGCCCTCACGCGCTACGCGGGTGCTGCGCCGCTGCGCTGCCGGCACGCCACGCGCGGAGCGGCGCAGCCCCCCGCGCGTGCCGCAAACACCCCCCGAACTCACACGCCCCGACCGAGAGCTGAACCATGCAGAAAGTCCTGATCGCCAACCGCGGTGAGATCGCCGTGCGCATCGCCCGCGCCTGCGACGATGCCGGCCTCGACTCCGTGGCCGTCTACGCGGACGTCGACGCCGACGGCCTGCACGTCTCGGCCGCCACGGAGGCCTGGGCACTCGGCGGCGACAGCCCGGCCGACAGCTACCTCAACATGGCCAAGCTGCTCCGCATCGCCCGGGACTCCGGCGCCGACGCCGTGCACCCGGGCTACGGCTTCCTTTCGGAGAACGCCGACTTTGCTCAGGCCGTGATCGACGCGGGACTGCTCTGGATCGGTCCGACGCCCGCCGCGATCCGGGTGCTGGGCAACAAAGTCTCCGCCCGTGAGATCGCCATCCGGGTGGGAGCTCCCCTGGTCGCCGGGTCCGAGGGCACCGTGGAGACCGCCGCCGAGGTGCGCGCCTTCGCCCTGGAGCACGGCTTGCCGGTGGCCATCAAGGCGGCGTTCGGCGGCGGCGGCCGCGGCCTCAAGGTCGTCTGGGACATGGATGCGATCGAGGAGTCCTTCGATTCGGCCGTGCGCGAGTCGACGGCCGCCTTCGGCCGCGGCGAGTGCTTCGTCGAGAGGTTCCTGCACAAGCCCCGCCACGTGGAGGCGCAGATCCTCGCCGACACCCACGGCAACGTGATCGTCGTGGGCACCCGCGACTGCTCGCTGCAGCGCCGCAACCAGAAGCTCGTCGAAGAGGCGCCAGCGCCCTTCCTCACCCCTGCGCAGAACAGCCAGATCTATTCCTCGGCCAAGGCCATCTGCCGGGCCGCCGGCTACACCGGCGCGGGCACCGTGGAGTACCTGCTCGCGCAGGACGGCACCATCTCGTTCCTCGAGGTGAACACCCGGCTGCAGGTCGAGCATCCGATCACCGAGGAGACCAGCGGCATCGATCTGGTACTGGCGCAACTGCAGATCGCATCCGGCGGGACCGTTCCCATCTTCACCGACCCCGAACCGCGCGGGCACTCGTTCGAGTTCCGCATCAACGCCGAAGACGTGGGGCGCGGGTTCCTGCCGTGCCCCGGGACCGTGGCGACCTTTACCGTGCCGGCCGGGCCGGGCATCCGGGTCGATTCCGGGGTCAGGGCTGGCGGCATCGTACCGGACCGGTTCGACTCCCTGCTCGCCAAGCTGATCGTCACCGGCGCCGACCGGCAGCAGGCCCTGCGCCGCGCCCGCCGAGCACTGGCCGAGTTCGAGATCACCGGCCTGCCCACCGTTCTGCCGTTCCACCGTGCCGTGGTCACTTCGACGGCATTCACCGCGCCCGACCACCTCGGCGTGCACACCGGCTGGATCCAGGCCGACTTCGCCGAAGAACTGCCCAGCGACCCCCAGTTCAATCCCGTGCCGCCGGAGGCCGCCCGGCACACCATCAGCATCGAGGTCGACGGGCGACGGATGGCGCTCGGCCTACCTGCCGCCCTGCTCGACAGTCTCCTTCGCGGGCTGGGCGGCGCAGTCGGTTCGGCCGCTACGGGAAACGGAGCGGGGAGCGGTGCGGCCGCTGTCACCACTGCCTACGGGCTCCCCACCGGGGGCGACTCGGCCCCCGCCGCAGACCAGGACACCCTCCGGGCCAGCATGGGCGGCTCGGTCGTGAAGTGGATGGCCCCATCCGGAGCGTTCGTGGCCGCAGGCGACCCGGTGCTCGTACTCGAGGCCATGAAGATGGAGTCGATCGTGGTGGCGCACCGCAGCGGAACCCTGCGGGACCCGCTGGTGCAGCCCGGCGACACGGTGGCGGTGGACAGCGCGGTCGCCTCGATCGGGGACTGAGCACATCCGTCACCCGGTTCCAACGGCCCGCCGGAACACCCCGCCCGTCCTCGGGCCGCCGCTCCGACCGGGCGGTATCGTGGGCACCATGACCCTCGCCGAGACCCTCGCCGACCTGCGTCACCGCACCGCGTCGGCGCGTCACGCCGAGACCGGCCAGTGGGTGTCGGGGATGCTGCGCGAGCGGATCGCGGCCGGCCACCTGCCGCCCGGCACAAAGCTCCCCGAGGAGTCGCTCTGCGACGCGCTCGGCGTCTCACGCAACACCCTCCGCGAGGCCTTCGCGACGCTCAGCGCCGAACGGGTGGTCACCCGCATCCCGAACAGGGGCGTCTTCGTCGCCCGGCCCACGGCAGACGACATCCGGGAGATCTACCGGGTGCGGCGCTTCCTCGAGCCGGGTGCCCTGGCATTCACACCGGCCGAGGAGCTCACCCCGGCGAGGCTGGACGGACTGCGTCAGGCCGTGGCGAGCGCGCGGAAGGCCCGCGAGGCCGGTTCGGTCCCCGGCATGGCCGGTGCCAACCAGGAGTTCCACGCCGGCGTCGTGGCCCTGGCCGGCAGCGACCGCCTCGATTTGCTGATGGCGCAGGTGCTCGCCGAGATGCGCCTGGTCTTCCATTCGATGGGCGAGGAGGCCACCTTCCACGCGCCCTACGTCGACGACAACGCCCGCATCGTCGAGCTGCTGGCGGCCGGCCGGTCGACGGATGCCGCGGCACTGCTCACCGGCTACCTGCAGCGCGCCGAGGCCCAGCTTTTGTCGATCGTGGCCGAGCCCGTCCGCTAGCCGGCGGTATCCGGCATGGCTGCCCGGCCCCGCTCCCCTCAGCTGCCTACATGCGTCTGTGCTGCACCCCCGCGCTGCACCCCCGCGCTGCGCTGGTTTGTGGCTAACTCAGGAGATCCCGCCGGGCTGCGCACCAAAGCCGCGGACCAGTGCGGTGGCCAGCACCAGCCGGCGACCACGCAAACAAAACTCCTGAGTTAGCCACAGAGGCGGACGATGAAGCAGGCAGCGGGGGTAGATGTCGGCGACGGAGAAAGGCGGCGCCGGGGCGCCGGACAGCGGCGGGAAACGGGGGCGCCGGGACGGCGGCGCGCGGCGGGCCATGCAGGGTGGGGGTCAGGGACATCCGTCAGCCCCAAAGCGTCGCGAGTCCGCCGAGGGACTGATAGCCGAGGAACAGCGTCAGCAGCCAGGCCAGCACGCCGATGCCCAGCAGCCACTTCGGGTAGACGTAGCCGCCGAGCAGGTCGCGGCGGCGCCAGGCCACCCAGAGGATGACAGCGAAACCGAACGGGAGGATCAGCCCGTTGACCGCGCCGGCCATGATCAGAAGCGTGGCCGGGGCCTGGCCGAGCAGCGTGTAGACCAGCGTTGACACGGCGATGAAGACGACGGTGGCGATGCTGCGGGTGCGGGGCGAGGTTTGTGAAGTGGTCACAAACGAGATCGAGGTGTACGCCGCTCCGATCACCGAGGTGATGGCCGCGGCCCAGAGCACGATGCCGAAAAGTTTGAACCCGATCTCGCCGGCCGCGGCCTGGAAGGCCTCCGCCGGCTGATTGTCGCTGGTCAGGGCCACGCCCCCGGCGACCACGCCGAGGATGGCAAGGAACAGGAGCACCCGGATCACGCCGGTGATGATGATGCCCAGCACCGAACTGCGGGTGATCTCGGTGATGTGGGCCCGTCCGGTCACGCCGGCGTCAATCATCCGGTGCGCGCCGGCGTAGGTGATGTAGCCGCCGATCGTGCCGCCGATCAGAGTGGTGATGATGAGGACGTCGATGTCGTCGGGCAGCACCGCGTTCTCGACCGCGAGGCCGAGGGGCGGATTCGACACGATCGCCACGTAGGCGATCAGCAGGATCATCACGGCCCCGAGCACGACGACGATCTTGTCCAGTGCGAGCCCGGCCCGTTTGCTGAGGAAGATCGCGATCGCGACGGCCGCCGAGAGGATGCCGCCGAGCTTGGCGTCCAGGCCGAAGAGCACGTTGACACCCAGGCCGGAACCCGCGATGTTGCCGATGTTGAACACAAGCCCGCCGAGGCAGATCAGCGCGGCCAGGAACCAGCCGGCGCCGGGCAGCACGGTGTTGGCCAGTTCCTGCGCTCGCTTACCGCTGACGCCGATCACCCGCCAGACGTTGAGCTGCACCGCGATGTCGACCAGTATCGAGACCAGGATGGCGAAGGCGAAGGCCGCGCCGAGCTGCACCGTGAAGCTTGTGGTCTGCACGATGAAGCCGGGTCCGACGGCGCTGGTCGCCATCAGGAACATGGCGCCGAGGAGCGCACTGCGCTGCGCCCGTCGCGGGCCGCGCAGCTTCGTCTTCACGCCGGCGGTTTTCGCTCGAATCTTGGCGCGGACGACGTTGAAAACCATGGGGCGCTCACTTCTCGGAAGGTCAGCACCGGCGGTCACTGATGTCGAGCCAGCCTACATATTGTTCAACAATGAAGACAACCATGAGGCCCACATGGACTCCCCCCAGCCGGCGGGGTGCGGCGGGGCAGGGACGGCGATGGGGCCGAGGCAGGGTTCGGACGGGATCGCCGGGCGCGCGGACTACCCGCAGAAATCGGCGATCGTGCGGGTCAGAATCTCGGTGAGAGCGTCGACGGATGCCGCGTCCGCCCACTCCGCGTCGGCGTGCGCTCCGCCACCGTCCACGCCCACGACCAGGCAAGGGATGCCGGCCTCGTGCAGCAGCCCGGCGTCGGTCCAGAACGGCTCGCCGCGGACAGCCGGCCGGCGTCCGAGCACCTCTGTCGCCCGTTCGGTCACCAGACGCACGATCGGCCACTCCGGATCGGCCTCGAACGCCGCACGCGCCACGAGCCGGGTCAGCCGGAAGCGGAACCCGACGACGACGACGGCGAGCCGCTCCAGCAGCGCCCGGAGCTCGGCCTCGACCCGGTCGGGGCTCTGGCCGGGCAGCATGCGCCGCTCGATCGTGAGCGTGCAGGCGGCGGCGACGGTGGCGGCATCCGAACCCCCGGCGATGGTCGACACGCGCACGGTACCGTGGCCGAGCAGCGGATGCGCCGGCGCCGCCTCGATGTCGGCCCGAAGCTCATCGAGGGCGCGCAGCACCAGCCCGGCGTGCACGATGGCGTCGATGCCGCGCTCCGGCTGGGATCCGTGGGCGGCCAGCCCGGTGAGTTCCACCTCGAACCAGGCGAAACCACGATGGGCGAGCGTGAGGCACAGCTCGCTCGGCTCGGCGACGATCGCCGCGTCAGCTCGGAAGCTGCGCAGTACCTCCATGGTGCCGAGGCTGCCGAACTCCTCGTCCGCCACGAGGGTGACGATGACGTCTCCGGCGAGAACGGATTCCCCGGCCGGCCCGGCCGCATAGGCCCCGGTTCCCCTGACTCCCGTCGCGCGCGCCGCCGCGACCAGGATCGCCGCGACGCCGCCCTTCATATCGAAGGCTCCCCGGCCGATGACGCGCCCGTCCCGGAGCTCGCCCGCGAACGGATCCCCGGCGAAACCGCCGACGCCGACGGTGTCGAGGTGCCCGTTGAGCATCAGGGAGCGTCCTCCCCCGGTGCCGCGCCGGATGCCGACGATCGTAGGCCGCCCAGGATGCTCCTCGAGGCGGTGCACCTCGAACCCGCGTGCGGTGAGCCAGTCTGCACACCAGGCTGCGATCATCCGTTCGCCTACCGCCTGCGGCACCAGGTCGGAGTTGACGGAATCAATGCCGATGAGCCTCTGCAGCACGTCCACCGGTTTGCTTTCTGCATTCACACCCTCAACCTAGCGGCGCCGCAGACCGCGAAAGCGAATGCAACGTCGGTTTCAGGGCGGCACAGCGACGATTCACCCGCTCTCGCGGCCGGGCAGCCGGCGAGGCAGCCGGCGACAGCTCCCGCACGCACTCCTCGAGCGAATACGACGGGAGATTTTGTCCGAAACGCCCCTTCAACATCTGGGAGACCTTCATTGCTCCCAAAACCCCGTCGAATTGGTTCAACACCGGGCCTCGATGCCCGGTCGCGAGGCGAGACGAACCGGCCGTTCCCCGCACGGGTTGGGTACCATATCTCATGGGCGATGGCGCGGCAGGGTCAGCGAAACGGGCAGCGGGCACGAGTGGGAGCACGGGCAGCCCAGTCACAGGCGGCACGCGCGGCGGCACGAGCGCCGGCGCCGGACCGGCAACGTCGAGCGCACGGATTCGCCCGCGCGCCTCCTGGGGACTTGTCCCCGCCACGCTGCTCTCCGCCTCCGCCGTGCTGTTGTTCGGGGCGCGCGAGCCGCTGCCCGGCTACGCGCTACTCGCCGCGGCCATCGGGCTCGCCTTCGCCATCGACCGTGCCCTGTTCAAGGATCTGCTCCTGATCACGATCGGACTGCTGATCATCAGCACCATCTCGGTCGAGGCCGACATCAGCTACCCGAATATGGCGCTGATGGGGACCGTGCTGACCGTCGCCGTGCTCGTGCCCTACCTGCTCTCCCGCTACGCGTTCGGCGACCACGCGATCCGGTTCCCGATCCGCACCGGCCAGCGCTGGACCTCTCTGGAACGCTGGTATCTGCCGCTTGTGCTGCTGCTCGGCTACCTGATTCTGCCGACCTATTTCATCCGTTCCGGCGCCTACCAGAACTGGCCGGCCGTGACCGCCCCCGACGAGATCGCCCGCCTGTTCGTGGGCGTCGGCTTCGTCGGCATCTGGGACGAACTTTTCTTCATCTGCACGGCGTTCGCCCTGCTCAGGCGTCATTTCCCCGACTGGCAGGCCAATCTCCTGCAGGCCGTGATCTTCACCTCGTTCCTGTGGGAACTGGGCTATCAGAGCTGGGGGCCGCTGATGACGTTCCCCTTCGCGCTGTTGCAGGGCTACACCTTCGCGCTCACCAAATCACTGACCTACGTGGTGATCGTGCACCTGCTCTTCGACGCGGTCGTCTTCCTCGTGATCGTGCATGCCCACACCCGCGACTGGCTGCCGATCTTCCTGTACTGAGGCTCAGGCGGCGAGCCGGTCGACGGATGCCCCGGCCGCCGGACCTCGCCCCCTTGCAAGTTCGGCGCGGGCCGCCAATGCTGAGGGCATGTGGGCAGAAGGCGTCTGGGTGACACCGCTTCTGGTGGCGGCCGGCTGGGTCCTGGTGGGACTTGCGTCGGCGTTCGTGATGATCCGCCGCGGCCACGATGCCCCGATCTGGGTGGTTCTCGGTCTGGCTGCCGGCCCCTTCGCCATCGCGCTGGCCGGGCTGGCCGTCTACCTCGAGCGGGAGGAATTGGCCGAGGCGGCCGTGATTCCCGGGGAATCCCTCGAGGGAGACGTGCGAGTGCTCGTCTGCATCGACGGTTCCGAGGCCGCGGACCACGCCGCCGTCACGGTCGTGCTCCTCCTCGGGGCGAGGCTGCAGACCGTGACGCTGCTGACGGTCCTCGACTACGACGTCGCGCTCGACGTTTCCCCCGACAGGCTTGACCGCATCGCCGCCGGCATCCAGTCCGCCGCCGTCGGCCAGCTGGCCGACCTTGCGGTGCACCCGTTCAGCACCCGGGCCACCGGGGGCGCCGCCGATCAGATCCTGCGTCGGGCGGGCTCCGGCGCCTATGACCTCTTCGCCCTCGGCTCCCACCGGCAGCGCCGCTCGCGTTTCCTTGGCAGCGTGGCCCGGGAGATCGCCAACAAAGCCCCGATCCCGCTGCTGACTGTGCGAGCCGCCCCGGTCGAATCGATCGAATCGGCCGAGCGCGCCGCCCGCCTCGGCCCGACCATCGAGCCGGAGAGTTAATCGCCCTACCGGAAAGCCGGTCCGGAAGGCTGAACCGAGAGCTGAAACCCGGCTGAGAGTTCGCGCCGGCGCTTGTCAGCTCGCCACTCGCGATATATCGTGAGTCTCAACAAACGCGATATATCGTGAACAGGTGGTGAGCATCCGCTGCGCGGACGCCGCCCCGAAAAGGAGAATTCCATGGCTTTGGAAAAATGGCTGGTCAGCCCCGGGCAGACCACGGTGATCGACATCGAGGTCGTTCGGGCGCTCAAGGTGGGCATGATCGGCGGCAAGATCGACGTGATCGGCCACGACGAGCCGGGCACTCGCATCGAGGTGCACAGCGTGACCGGCAAGGACCTCAAGATCTCGGTCGACGGAGACACTCTCGAGATCGACCACCCGCAGTTGCGCTGGGACAACTTCATCGAGGTCTTCGCATCGTTCCGCGGCACCGCGAAGGCAGACGTCAGTATCCTGGTCCCCCGCGACGTGGCCCTGAAGCTCGGCGTGATCTCGGCCGAGGCCCTGATCTCGGGCCTCACGAACGGCGCCCGGCTGAGCACGGTGTCGGGCGACATCGTGGTTGACGGCGTCACCGGGAACCTGGAGCTCAACGCCGTGAACGGCGAGCTGTCGGTGCGCGGCCTCGAGGGCAGCATCGTCGCCCACACGGTCTCCGGCGATTGCACGGCGAGCGGGGCCATCCGTCGCTTCAGTCTCGACGGGGTTAACAGCGAGGTGTTCCTCGACATCGAGGGCACGCCCGATTCCATCAACACGAACACGATCAGCGGCAGCCTCACCGTGCGCCTCGGCGCCGATGTGGCGACGCGCTACCGGCTGAACACCGTCTCGGGCACGCTGCAGCTGGACGACCAGACGATTCGCGGCACCTTTGGAAAGGGCTTCGAGTCCAGCACCGGCACACTCCAGGGCAGCTGGCTCGAGCTGCAGGCCAACTCGGTGTCGGGCGACATCACGGTGGTGCGTCGCAGCACCGAGGCTGCGCCCGCGGGCCCGGCCGGCGAACGAGCAAACACCGAACCGGGCGACGCCCGCGCCAACGGGGAGGTCTGAGAATGACCCCCGTCTTCGCCCACGGCAGCCTTCGCCTCTACCTGCTCAGCCTGCTCGCCGATCAGCCGAGGCACGGCTACGAACTGATCCAGGCGCTCAGCGACCGCTTCGGCGGAACGTACATCCCGAGCGCGGGCACGATCTACCCGCGCCTGGCCAAGCTTGAAGAGGAAGGACTCGTGACCAAATCGACGGATGGCCGCAAGACCGTCTACGAGATCACCGACGCCGGCCGCGCCGAACTCCAGGCCCGTCAGGGTGACCTGCACGACCTCGAGACCGAGGTCGCCGACTCCGTACGGCGACTGGCCGATGACGTGCGGTCGGGAGTCAGCGCGGCGATGCGCAGTCTGCGCCTCGACCTGGCCTCCGCCAAGCGCCAGGCGGGGGATGCCCGCAGCGCACGCAAGGCGGGCACCACCGCGGGCACCGCCGCCGGTCATGCCGCGCGCACCGCGGCCGGGGCCGCCGCCGGCGCGGCAGCC